>CAUUHI010000014.1:0-9331 GCA_963544935.1 uncultured Saccharimonas sp. (SeqCode)
AGTCCATTCTCCGTCATGACTTGTATACTTTTTTGGTTCATTATTAAAATTATCATCTGGGCTGAAACCGTTAGGATGTTTATCGTTGTAAACTGTCAATTTTCCTTTTTCGACCTTTACTTTTTCACCAGCAAAGGCGATCACGCGTTTAATAATATATTGATCTTTCATCCCGTCGATAAACTGTGGGTTTTCGAAAACAATAATCTCACCACGTTTTGGTACAAATTTTGTGTTCGTAAAATTTGCCCAAGTTAAAGGTAGGCGATTTATAATGGCTTTATCGCCGTCTTTGAAAGTTGGTTCCATACTCGAGCCAACAATTGTGAAGCTTTGAAAAATAAAAGTATTAATAAATATTGTTCCTAAAGTTACACAAAAAAAGAAAACAAAAATCCCAAAAGTGTCGGCTATTCGAGGATGCCGTTGCCAAAAATTACTCTTCATTTTTATATTTTAGCATGATTTTTAAAGATTTTCAATTATGGTTATTTTTAAAATTGTGTGATATAATAGAGAAGGTATGGATTTTATTAGAATTTCGAAAAAACATTCTTTTTGGGGAAATATTGCGCATATTTTTTTAAATATTGTTTTGGCGGTTATTGTTTGGCTCTCCATTTACATTACTAAAACTCCTTGGATTGCAATTCTATTGGTTTTTGTGAGTAAATGGCGAACTTTTGCTGTTCGGCCAAGATTTTGGCTTGCAAACGTAAAATCAAATCTTGTTGATTTAATTTTTTCGTTAAGCATAGTTATTTTAATGTTCTCGACAGGTATAGACTATATCTTTCCGCAAGGGCTACTATTGGCTTTATATATATTTTGGTTAACAATTATCAAACCAAGCTCAAAAGAATTATTCGTACAGGTTCAAGCTCTTTTCACCGTATTCTTTGGGTTTTCAGCTTTATATTCAATTACTTACGGCTGGAACGAAGCTTTAATTTTTATCTTGGCATTCTTGCTTGGATATTCAACAATTCGGCATATTATTTCGTCTTATGCAGATTTAAATATTGAGATTTTCAGTCTTTTTTGGGGTCTAATTGTTGCTGAATTTGCTTGGATTTTTAACTTTTTGGTGATTGGTTATCGCATTAACTTTGCGCCATACTTTAATTTTGTAATTCCTCAGGCTGCAATTATTTTAACAGTTTTAAGTTTCATTGGGTTTAATGTGATTGTTTCAGATAAAGATAAAGAAAGGGAACGAAAAGAATTTCTACCAGAGGTGATTTTTGCAACAATTCTCATCTTGACTTTATTGTTATTCTTTTCTTCAATCCCAGTTGCGAAAGGTTAAGGTATGAATTTTCGAAAATATTTTAAAAAGCCAAAAAGTCAATTTTTAATAGCCATAATTATGGTGGTAGTTGTATTTTGTATAATTATTTTAGCTCAAATTATATCAAAAAGTAATTTTAATAAGAACAAAACCGGGTCTGCAAACTTCAACTTTTCGGCAAGCGATAAAGCTTCAAATTTTGCGAATCAAATGGATTCTAATTCGATTGAGTCGGTTGCAAATAGAGTTTCGCAAAGTGTTGTTTCTATTGTTAGCAAAAATCAAAAAAGTTCAAGATTCTTTTATTCAACAGAAGATTCTGCAAGCGCAGGAACGGGAATTATTATTAGTGAAAATGGCTATATCTTAACGAACAAGCACGTTATTGAAAAATCTTCTGAAATTTTAGTTATTACTAATAGCGGCGATTCTTATGAAAGCGTTAGAGTGGTTATGGTTGACCCAATGAGCGATATTGCGATTTTAAAGATTTCGAACGCAAAAGGATTGAAAGCCGCCGAACTTGGAGACTCAAAGAAAATAAATATCGGACAGCAAGTGATTGCGATCGGAAATGCTTTAGGCGAATATGATGGTACTGTCACGAGTGGTATTATTTCTGGAATTGGTCGTACGGTTGAGGCTTCTAGCGAAGACGGTTCTTCGAGAGAAGTTTTGACCGATATGATTCAAACAGATGCGGCAATTAATAGCGGAAATTCTGGAGGTCCTTTAGTGAATGTGCAAGGGCAGGTGATTGGAATTAATACTGCGGTCGCCTCTAAAGCTCAAAGTATTGGTTTCGCAATACCGATTTCTTCAGTAAAAGGTATCTTAAAGTCTATTAGTGAAGGTAAGGAGCCGAAACGAGCTTATCTTGGAGCGAGTTATATGTCAATTAATCCACAAATTAGAAAAAAATACAATCTTGATGTTTCGAAAGGTGCTTTAGTTAAGTCAAGAAAAGGCAATGCTATTGTCTATGGTAGCCCTGCGCAAAAAGCTGGTTTAAAGGATGGAAATATAATCACAAAAATTGATGGTGTTGAGGTTTCTAAAAATTCCAGCGTTAGTTCCTTAATCGGCGAAAAGTCGGTTGGTGATACTGTTGAAATTTCTTATATTCGAGATGGTAGAGAAAAATCCACTCGCGTAACTCTTGAAGAATATCATAAATAAAAATAGCCTCTTTTAGCTAGGCTTACTTTAATGAGGGGATAGATTTTACTAAAAAAATATAGAGGACACTAGATATTTACCTAAAATTTATAACAGGAGTTAAAGATGAAAGTAATAGAAAAATACGCAAAAAAACAGAAAGGGAGAAAAGCTATGTGCTCATTTTTTTCTTCCGCAAAATAACGAGGAAACGAAAACCAAATTTCCGCTAGTTATTATGCTTACGGGGGATGGACCTAGCGGTTCCAAGAGTTTGAGTTGGACAAAAATCCCCCCACTATTGAGCGAAAAAGGGATAGCTTCTCTAACCTTTGACTTTTCTGGATTAGGAGACAGTGAAGGTAGTAGAAAGGAATTGACTTTAGAAAAAGGGATTGACGATTTCAAAGCTGTTATTAAACTAATTGACGAGATAGATGCAGTAGATACTGACAGAATAGGTGTATTTTCTTCTAGTTTTGGTTCAAGTGTCGTTATTGCTTCAAGAGAATTTCGAAACGTAAAAGCGCAAGGCTTCAAGTCACCGTGCACTTTCCTTCCGGACGCTTATTTGAATGAGATTTCCGAGGAAGCGGCAACAAATTGGAAGACATCAGGCTACTGCCCTGAAAATGGATACAATATAAACGTTTTGTATAATCCAATGAAATATAATATCTATAGAGATTCTTCAGATATATCCTCTTCTTGCCTTATAACAACATGGGTTGAATGATGAGATTGTTCCTTTTCGGCAATCCCAATTGCTACAATCATAATTACTAGCTTCTTCAATTGATGTCGAGTTAATATTGATTGAAAATTGTGACCATGGATATACTCAAGACGGTAAATGGGAATATATGGCTAATCTTTTTGTTGATTTTTTCGCAAATAAGCTATAGTTTATCTTTATCTAACAAATATAGTTGGGGTGAATTGTAAAAAAATAGAAAAATCATAGAATTTTTAGTAGGGTATATTACTATTTTTGAAATTTCCATAATAATGGTTTATGATATGGTAAGTAATTTCATGCTTAAATTACTGCCTGATATAGAGGTGAAATACTCTGCCGTCTCCTCTGTTCTTTTTATCTCAGTATCTACTATTTTAATCCTTTACCAGTTTGAGAAAATAGGGATAAATTGGAAAAAATAGAGGAGCTGCTATCTAAGGAGACAAATAGTATCGTAGGGTATTCTGGGAGCGTTAAATTTTTTAAAAACATTAGTGAAGTTGATAATTACATTACTAAACGAATATTTCAGGCTAAGGAAACTGTTTATGACCTTAACTAGCAAGATTTTACAGCAATAAATCCTATGCCAAGAAATGAGGCCAAGAAAAAGCATGAAAGCAATCAGATTGGTAAGGAAATCAGAAAATTTTGTAATCATAAAAAAGATATAAGAGAATATAAAGAAATATTTACTTTTAGCTATGAGCGTAATATTGACAAAATGTGCTTGACCATATAAACTACGGTTCCGTTTATTAGTGCAGATGCTTTGACAATAAGGAGGAAAAAACAAAATTCCCAAAGATTCAATTTGTAATAATTGACAATGAAGAGGCTATTTTTGTTTCATTATCTTATGTACCTCACCTATATTCTTTGAAAGGAAAGTAATTAGTAGGGTATTTAGAAAATATTTTGAACAAGCATGGCTATTAGCAATAGAATTAAAGTCGGACAACATTCTAAATAAGGACAAGATAGATTATATAGAATCCACTTACGGATAATAAAGACGACCAAGGCGGTCGTCTTTATTGTATTTATAAAATGTGTGAACTCAGATTATTTAGACTGCTGAATGTCATAAACCTATTTGGGCTATTTTTTCGAAAACAATTGTGTAATTTTCTGAATAAGTTTTTGAAAAACCACATTTTTTGGCATAATTTTCGATTTCCTCAAATTGAGAAGGATCAGCTTCAAGAATAATTTTTTGCAATTTTGGTAAATCTTGAGCTTGAAAAATTAAATTAAAAATTGTCTCTAATCCATTTTTCTGAGCATAAAGTGCAATTTGTGGTTCATAATTTAGCTCATTATTCTTTTCTAAATTTACCCAATCTTTATTAACATACGGCAAATTTGCTGTAATTATTGTTATTTTTGAAAGAATTTCTGACGGTATTTGGCTTAAAAGGTCACTTTCGAAAAGCTCAATTTCGCTTTCAAGGATTTTTATAGCGTTTAGATTTGCCGCAGAAAGCGCTTGAAGCGAAATATCGCTCGCAAAAAAATCAATATTTTCGCCAAGCTCAGCTTTTAGAGTGATTGGAATTATTCCAGAACCTGCACCAACATCTAAAATTTTATCACCTTTTTTGGCAATTTTTTTAGTAATTTCAATTAAGGTTTCAGTTTCTGGGCGAGGAACTAGTACATTTTCGTTCACGAAAAAAGTTCTTCCAAAAAACTCCTTTTCTCGAAAGATATAAGCGAGCGGAATCCTCTTTAGGCGCTTATTTAAAAAGTTATTTGCGTGAAAAACCAGAGTTTTCGAAAGCTTTTTTTGCGGATTTGCATGTAAAAAAGTTCGTTCAACTTTTAGAACATTTGCTAAAATTAGCTCAGCATCAAGTTGTGAACTTTCAATTTTAGCATTTCTAAGTTTTTGCGCTGATTTTTTCAGCCAAGATTCAATAGTTTCTCGCATAAATTAGTTATTTTCTGAAGCGTTAGCGGCCAAGAACTCAAGCTCGGCAGCTTGCAAGTGTTCAACAATATCTGAAATTTGACCATTCATTGCGGCTGGAATATTGCTTCTTGAAAAGCCAATCCTGTGGTCGGTGATGCGATCTTGCGGGAAGTTGTAGGTTCGAATCTTTTCGGAGCGGTCGCCAGAGCCAATTAGGCTACGGCGTTCGGCGGTAAGTTTGGCGTTTTCTTCATCAATTTTAGCTTGAAGTAGGCGCGCACGCAAAATTCCAAGGGCTTTCTCCTTGTTTTTAACTTGTGATTTTTCATCTTGGTTTGTAACCACCATACCAGTTGGAATGTGAGTAATTCGCACGGCAGAATCGGTTGTGTTCACACTCTGACCGCCATGACCACCCGAACGATAGACATCAATTCGTAAATCATTCGGATTGATCTCAATATCAGCCTCTTCGGCCTCAGGCAAAACTGCTACTGTTACAGTTGAAGTATGGATTCTACCTTGAGATTCGGTAGCGGGAATACGCTGAACTCGATGAACACCACTTTCAAATTTTAATTTTGAGTAGGGAGCATCGCCTTTTACTCCAAAAACAACTTCCTTATAGCCGCCAGCATCGTTTGCAGATTCGCTCAAAAGTTCGGTTTTTAAGCCATTTTGCTCACAATATCGCAAATACATTCGGTAAAGTTCGCTCGCAAAAAGGGAAGCTTCATCGCCACCCGCTCCTGCACGAATTTCAACAATCACGTTTTTCTCGTCGTTTGGATCTTTAGGGAGAAGCATTTCGAAAAGTTCCTGCTCTAGATTAGCGAGCTTTTCTTCACTTTCAGCAATTTCCATTTTAGCAAGTTCGGCAAGTTCGCCAGTTTCAAGGCTAGCAAGTTCGCGCGCTTCTTTGATATTTTTTTCAAGATTTTCGCGCAATTCACCACGCTCGATGATTTTTTCGAGTTCGGTGAATCGCTTATTTTTGGCAGAAAAATCAGGCGAAGAATAAGCGTTCGGCTCGCTCAAAAAATCCTGAATTTCTTCTCGCTCAGTTTTAAGTTTATCAAGATTTAGATCAATTTTCGGCATATAAAATATTATACCAGAAATTTGCATAAATTTGAAGTATTGAAATTTGAATGTGATCATGGTAAGATTTTGATATGAAAATAACCTCTTGGCGTGAATTTATTGAAAACGAAGCCACCAAGCCATATTTTAAAAAGTTGTGGCAAAAAGTTGAACGTGAACGCGCTTCGAAAGAGATTTTTCAAGAAAGAGAAGAGATTTATTCTTGTTTTAAAAAATGCACGCTTGAAAAAACTAAGGTTGTGATTATCGGCCAAGATCCTTATCATGGAGAAGGGCAGGCACACGGAATGAGTTTTTCGGTTAAAAAAGGCGTTAAAATTCCACCAAGTTTGCAAAATATTTATAAAGAACTTCAAAGTGATTTAGGAATTGAGCCGGCCAGTGATGGATTTTTGGAATCTTGGGCAAAGCAAGGTGTTTTATTGCTGAATACTTCTTTTAGCGTTGAAAAAGGTAAGCCAGCAAGCCACGCAAATTTTGGATGGATGGAGTTTTCAGAACATGTTTTAGACTTTTTGAATAATTTCGAAAAGCCATTAGTTTTTATTTTGTGGGGAGCGCACGCACAAAAAGTTGGTGCCCGAATAACTAACTCAAAACACCTTAAAATTGAGAGTGCGCATCCTTCGCCATTTTCAGCACGGCGTGGATTTTTTGGCTCAAAGCCTTTTTCGAAAGCGAACAAATTTTTAGAACAAAATGGCGAAACTCCAATTAATTGGCGGGTAAAATAATGAAATAAAAAATCTCACATTTAGTTAGTTGTGAGATTTTTCTAGATGAATTATCGTTCAGCTTTTTTAGCTTTTTCGGCAGCTTGTTTTTTGGCTTTGTTTGCTAAAGCAGCTTTGCGAGATTCTGCCATTTCTTGAGCTCGTTTGAAGCGGTCAACACGACCTTCGGTGTCGATGATTTTTTCTTCACCAGTAAAGAATGGGTGAGAAGCACTCGAGATGTGCATTTTTATAAGTGGGTATTCGTTGCCGTCTTCCCATTTGATAGTTTCTTTTGAATCTGCTGTTGAGCGAGTCAAGAAAGCAAATCCAGCCACCTCGTCGCTAAATACGACAGGGCGATAGTTGGTTGGATGTAAATTCTTTTTCATAACTTTTCTATTTTAACATATTATTTTAAGAAAGTAAATAGAAAATTAAGTTAAAAATAAGCATATTATATAATATTTTAAATAAAATAAAATGCCTATGCTTGCTTTTAGTCTTAAGGTGTACTAGGATGGTCTTGAAATAAAGTTTAAATATGGAGTAATATCATGAAAATAAATTTTGGGTTTTTTGTTCTATTTTGTATCTTTTCCTTTCTCGGTGTCTTCTTTAAAGGGATAGATAATAATGCGTATGCTTCTGTGGCACGGTGTGGTGGTACTAATGGCGTGGTCGGAAGTTCTAATTATACAATTAGTATAAGGAAGTATTGTATTGATTCACAAAAAACTCTTACAGTTTATGGCCAAATTAAGAATTTAAAAGATGCAAAAGATGAGTCGCTTACTGCTACTGTAAAAACTATGGGCGGCAGAATGATCAGTGCTTCAGTAACAAAAAAAAATTATATTGATGTGAAAGAATATAGAAAGATAGCGGATTATTTTGAACAGGACGGTATTCCATATAAGGTTAATATAGATATATCACCATTACCTTATGGTAAGCTATTTGTTAGTGTAGGTGGCTCTTGGAATGGTTATGCTCCTTATGGTCCTGGAGTGGGTAATGATGCTTTTGGCATAGACTATATTGCACAGACTAATATTGACTCAATTGTAACATTAGATGAAAAACGCGGAATTTTAAATATTACTGGAACTACTAAAAATGTACCCGCAGGTGAAACTGTAACATTTGGAGTTAATAAGGATTTTATGTTTGATAATCCTGTTAAAAATGGTTCAGCAATCGTTCAAGCAGACGGAACATTTTCTACAACTATTGATGTTTCATCTATGCTAGATCAACCATGGTTGAGACAGCTCTCTGTGGTATCTAAAGTAAAAGATATTAATGGAGACACTATTCAGGATTTTGATACAGTGGATACTCCACCTATATACCCTTGCAGTTTTGTAGAAAATAAAACTGTACAACGAACAATTAATTATTTGTATAAAGATGGATCTATTGTTGCTAAACCTACAGTTCAGAAGGCATATTTCAAACGAATTATTAACGGGTCATGCTATCGTGGTAAATTAATTGAAGGGACTTATACTGTTGATGATAGCGATTGGAAAAAAGCTCATACTTTTGAAAAGGTTAATGCTCCGAAGATTGAAGGGTATGCTTATGATAAAGAAACGGCAAATGAATTAGCAGTTAATTCTAACAGTGAAAATATTGTTGAAAATATTATTTATCAAAAGAATATAATTCCGAAAGATGATAAAATTCCAGCACAGGAAATAGACAATAAAGGTGAATTTAAAACAAAAATATCTCCAGTTTGGCTTTATGCTCCAAATACTGGTGTAGAAAAACAGAATTCTAATGCATTGCTTGCGTTAAATTATATTATTTTAACTTTGATCAGTAGTGCAGTTGTTATTCGAAAGAAGTTTTAACCTAATAACTAGAAAAACGGAAAAGAGGTGAAAGCCTCTTTTCTTTTTTGAATATATTTATTTCGAAGATGGTTAAGTTTAGCTTGTATTATCAAGGCAAATAGTATATACTTAAAAAGTAGTAAAAGGAGTTTTATGTATAAAAAAATAATAATTGGATTTTTGCTTATTGCTATGTTTAGCTTTTTTACAGGAGCAAGAACATTTGCCAAGAATCCTATTCAAGATTTAAAAGATAAAATTAACGAAAATTCTTTATATCTCAATAGCCATAGCGGTTTCTTGGCTACTTTTGAGGAAAAAGTTTCTAAAGCTATAAAAAATAAAGATAATATTTTACGTAATATGGCCGAAGTTCAAGCTAAGAGATATCTTGCTGCATTAGAAGAGAAAACTATTTATTTCGAAAATATAAATAAGATAGTTAATTCTGAGATCAACAAGATGAATGAACAGGTTAAAAATGGAGATCAAAATTACCAGAAATCTGAAGAACTTACAAAGCTTCAGTCTAGAATTAACCGCGCTATTAAAGCTTTGGATAAAGAA
>CAUUHI010000015.1:0-8902 GCA_963544935.1 uncultured Saccharimonas sp. (SeqCode)
GCCCTTAACTTTTGCTGAAAAATTCGCAAGCGGTGCCACAGCTAAAACATCTTTTACTTTCGAAATTAAGCCTAAGTCTTCATTTTTGATTGAACTCTGTGTGAAATTTCGAGAAGTTGCCAAATTTGTAATAACATTTTTATTATTTGCAGTTAATTCTTTTGGCCGAACTACCGCCAAGGATTCACCCTCAGCTATAATTTGATTCGAAATCATCGAGCTAACCCCGCCCGAAAGTGAAAAAATTATCACAACGCTAGAAATTCCAATCATTACACCAAGCATCGTAAGAAAAGTTCGCAAACGGTTGGCGTGCAACGATTCAAATGCATTTTCAATATTAGTTTTTAAAACTCGCAAACTCATTTAAACTCCCAACTCTTCTTTAATTTCATCGATTTTTTCTTCAACTTTTTCAATTTTATCGAGCGTATTTAGCTTTCCATCTTTTTTCGAAGTTTTCTTTGCAGGTTTTTTCTTAACATCTGTATCAATTTTGCCATCGAACATTGTAATAATTCGTGTTGCGTAAGCCATTAAATCTGGATTATGCGTTACCATAATAATTGTGTTACCTTTTTTATGAACTTCAGCAAGCTCTTCCATAATAATATGTGAACTTTTCGAGTCAAGATTTCCTGTTGGCTCATCAGCAAGAATAATTGAAGGCTTATTCACGAGCGCCCGTGCAATTGCTACTCGCTGAGTTTGCCCACCAGAAAGTTGCCACGGCATATAGAATTCGCGCTCACCAAGATGAAATTGTTTTAAGACTTCTGAAGCTTTTTCGAGCCGTTTAACTTTTCCAATTCCTTTATAAACCAGCGGTAAAGCTACATTTTCAATTACGGTTAAGCGGGGAATTAAGTTGAAATTTTGAAAAATAAAACCGATTTTTTCACTTCGAATTTTAGCTTGGTTGCGGCGCGACATTCGTGCAACATTCTGCCCATCAAGAACATAGTCTCCCTCAGTCGCACGATCAAGAAGACCAATTGTGTTTAAAAGTGTGGTTTTTCCGCAGCCAGAAGGCCCCATAATTATAATAAATTCGCCCTGCTTAATGCTTAAATTTACACCGTTCAAAGCATAATTTTCAGCGTCGCCAACACCAAAACGCTTTTTCAAATTTCGAAGTCTAACAATCTCTTTTTCATTTTTCGCCATAGTAATTCTATTATATATTTTTTCAACATTTTTCGCAAATACTTTCAGGCGAGTTTTTTCGAATTTTCAAGGAGTTTCCACAGCTTTTCCACAAAAAAATAATTTATTCGTGGTGATATTTTCCGCCAGAAGAAATTTCTTGCGCACGATAAATTTGTTCAACCAAAATCAATCGCACAATTTGATGCGGAAAAACTAATTTCGAAAGACTCCAAACAAAATTTGCTCGCTGGCGAAGCTCTTCAGACACGCCAAAAGCTCCACCGATCACAATCACAAAATTCTGCGAATTCACAAATCCGTTCGAAAGCATTTTAGCGAGCTCTGGGCTAGAAATATTTTTACCGCGCTCATCCAACAAAATCACAAAATCGCTCAGTTTAATTTTTGCTAAAATCCGCTGAGTTTCTTCTTCGCGCGCTTTTTCTTCAGCAAAATTCGAATGCGGCAAAATATCCCAATTCAAATTAAACGGTTTTTTGAGCCGTTTTTCAAAAAGTTTAATTCCATTCAAAACCCACTTTTCATGCTTTTTGCCAATCGCGATAATTTTCATATTCTTATTATACCACACTTCACTCAGCAGTCCTATTATTATATATAGGGTAGCGATCTACAACTCGCTCTTTTAAATACTTAAATATCACCAATAAATCGGTAGTGTATTTCCAGTTTAATTTGTCTATTCTTGCCTCTACCAATCGGTTGGTGGACAATAATTTTATCAATTAATTCGTTGATAATTTTTGGTGTCAACTTCTCAAGCTGAGTATATTTTCGAATGGCTGTCATAAATTTTTCAATGTTGTAGGCAGATTCCATTTTCACCCCAAGAGTTTCGGTGGCGGTTTGGACTTTTTCCTTCAACTCGGCTTGTTCCGCCTCATAGCTGTCGCATAATTTTTTGAAGCGGTCATCCGCAATCTCACCCAACAGTTGCTTTTCGTAGAGTTTCTGGATGATAATATCCAACTCCACCATTCGCTGTTCGTTTTTGGTCAGCTGTTTTTTCAGTTCGCTAAACTTCTTGGTTTCTTTGATTTCAAACTTGTTCTTCAAGCGTTGTAATAAATCTGCTTCGTTAATCTGAAACGAGTTTATCAGTTCTTGAAGCTCGTTTAAAATTAGATTTTCCAGTACTTCTTTACGAAGATAGTGACCGCCCGAACAAGTATCGCCAGCTCGCCTAAAATGGTGACATTTATAATGGTCGAGGTTCACACCATCTTTTTCTTGTGGGCAAAAACTTAATTTATGCTCGTTTTCGCAATAAAGCAAGCCTGCAAACAAATTTTCGTGTCCTGTTTTGTTTTTCCAGTTCTGCCTTTGAATGACTCGCTTGTGTCCCATCATTTTTCTTGCAATTTCAAAATCTTCCTTCGAAATAATCGCTTCGTGGCTATCTGGGAAAATTAGCCAATCTTCACGAGGTCGCATGCGACAATTCCGCTGTTTGTAGGAAATTTTTGCGGTTTTCAAGTTGATGGTTGAGCCGATATACTCCTCTTTTTCCAATATTTGCCAAATCATCTGAGTTTTCCAATAACAAGGGTCGCTCTCTAAAATCCGATAGTTCGCAATGCCCAGATTAATTTTGTAACGAGCAGGAGTGAGGATTTTGTCACACCTTAAACCTTGAGCTATCTCGGTTGGCGTTCTGCCTGAAATATACTCCGAAAATATCCGTTTAACGATTTCTGAAGCATATTCATCTACCAACCACTCCTTACGATTTTCTGGATTATTGAGGTATCCATAAGGGGTAATCCAGCCGATTTTTTCGCCATTTTTGGCTTTGGTATGTTTCGAAAGCTTAATTTTCTCGCTACACTGCATACTATACCAGTTGTTAAAGAGCGAAACCAACGGTGTGAGATAGGCATCTTGGCTGGATTTCTTGTTACTATCTATATTTTCTTGCAGGGAAATGAAGCGAATGTTTTTCGAAGGAAAAACCACCTCCAAAAGATTTCCTGAAAGCAGGTAGTCTCGTGAAATACGGCTCAAATCCTTTACCACAAAATTCGAAACTTGGTTGTTTTCAACCAATGCCAGAGCTTGTTGGAAAGCTGGACGCTGGGCGTTTGAACCTGAGTAGCCATCATCGTAAAATACAATTGGGTTGCTCAAGTTCTCTCGCTCCGCCAGTTTGCTTAAAATCAAGCGTTGGTTGGAAATTGAGTTAGATTCACCTTCGTTTGCATCTTCTGCTGAAAGCCTGCAATACAAAACACTAATCTCGCTCAGGTCTTCAAATTCAACCTTTGTCCAATCTGGAATCTGCTTTGTTAATGTGCTGTTTGTCATCGTGTCTCCTTTCAATTACACTCTAACCCATGGACAGGATACCTCGAAAGGGCGAAGAAGTCCAGCGGTTTATGGGTTGTAAGCGATTTTTTAGGTAATTTGTGGTAGAATGAAGTTAATAAAAACATTGAGGTGTTAATATGGAATTGCCTGTTATTCTAAATGAAACTCTTCCAAATTTAATATTTCCTACTATTTCTGGAGCTGTAGTTTCTTATATGGGTTATAGACTTGGGATAAAGGAAGTCATAAAGAGTGGAAGTGTTGCAAAGCTATATGAAATGATTGATACAAATAACCCAAGATTTTCTCCTTTAGAGTTAACTAAATGTAAGAATATTATGGATATTGGTAAACTTGCTCAAACATATCGAAAAATAGAAAATAGTTCAGGTGTTGAGTTTTCCTTTGAGTGGTTTGATAGATTTTTTGATGCCGCATCAAGAGTGTCAGATGATGATATGAAAGCAATTTGGGCGAAAATTCTGAGTGAGGAAGCTAACAACAAGGGGAAATATTCTTTTCGATTTATTGAATCTATGAAATTACTTAGCCAATATGAAGCAGAAACATTTTCAAAATTGGCAAAATTAGCATTATCAGAACCTGATGGGAATATATATATTTATGCTCCATCAGATTCACAAATAGAAATATATGAAAAGTATGGAATTAATGACTATGATTTTTTGCTCATGGAAGAGTGCGGTCTGATTAATATGGGTGTGACCCAAAACCATGATATTGAATTAGATGTCGAAACTTGCAACGGATTCTATAATGGGAATTTATTTGTTAGATTTTATTCAGAAACTTTATCAGATGAGATGGTGTTTAAATTCGAAAGCTATCCTTTAACAAGATTTGGTCAACAAATTTATAATCTCATCGAAGATGTTAGCTGTAAAGGATTTGTTTTGGATTTAGCGAATAATATTAAGGAATCGTTAGAAGTAGATTTAGTTGTTGAAGTTCATCCTATTTTAGAAATTGAAGATGGGGATGTCATTGTAGATACTGACATTAATATTCTTAAAAAAAGAGTCCCAAACAGGACTCATAAATCATAAACCGTTCAATTTTTTAATTTTACGATTGTATTTTTCGACCTGTTTTGTTGATTTCAAAATCGGAATGTATTCTCCTTTAGGGAGTGTTATCTCTCCATTGTCTGCTCTTCGGGAGAACATTAGAAGTTCCTCGAAAGCCCTGACTCGGCGTTCGTGTGCTCTATCTTTAAAAAAATTAATTATTCCCATCTTACCTCCTCCTCAAAAAGAAAAAACGAAATAGAACAATTACAATCCACAGGTCTGTAAAGTTCTACTTCGTTTTTAAGTATGTTTGAATTATACTATAAAATAAATGCTTTGTCAATGCGTAGAACAATTCTTTATTTTTCCTGCAAAATCAACTTTTCAAGTAATTCTTTCAAACTTTTCGAACCACCAAATTTTCGGTTAATCTTAAAAGTTGTTCGCCCGATTTTGACAATTCGTTCTTTTTCATTATTCATCTGTTCGTCCTCCAATCCATTCACTAAATTCCTCCAGTGTCACCACCTGAAACATTGGCTGAAAATTATTCAGCTCGCTTTCAATTTTCTTCGAAATCGCTTCTTTTCGTTTGTCGTGTTGCACAATCCACAGAACCAGTGGAAACATACCGTCTTGTTCTCGCTGCTCGATGCCTGTTTGGTAGTAGGCGATGTATTTTTTGCACTGGTTCACCACTCGGTTGAGACTTTCGGTCGCCATATCGATTTCGCAAAAATAACTGTCCTCGTATTCGCCCAAAACCAGTTGGGCAAAAGCATCAGGTTTCAGAAAAATCTTCTTGCCCGAAAAGGTGGCGTAGGTGCGGTGGCAGGTGGGTTCAAAATCGAACCGTTCCAGCTGGATTTTGCCAGCTTCTTCCAACAATTTCAGAAAAACATACGCTTGTGTCACCGCCAGCGTGTGTTCCAAGTGGTGGGCGGTGGGTTCATACTTATTTTTAAAGCGTTGTGGACGGTGTAATGCTTTCAACCCTTTTATCGTGATGTGCCAAACGAAACTGCCTGAACCTGCTCGCACGCCACCGATTCGCCGTTCGAGGTGATTGATGAGTTGGCGATTTTTGATCTGGTTTAAAAGCAAGTTAGCTCTTCGAAAAGCAGTTCGCGAATGCTGGCTATCCTGAAAATAGAGGGCAACAATCTGCTTGGTGGTTGCATAACGGCACTGGGCGAGTAGGGTTAAAATCTCTCGTTCTTTTTCCGTTAGTTCAATTTTCTCCATTTTGTCCTCCTCGCTTCTTCCGTCCTAAGTTTTCGGGCGGAATTTCATCTTTCTTGTTTTGAAGTGGTGCATTTTCGAAATTGGCTAAATCGTCACCGTAGTATTCCAAACTTTCGGCATAAAGTTCATCAATTGGCTGAGCATTTTTCGAAAGAGGCAAACTTCGCCCTGAGACCCACTTGAAGTGGTTGTAAAAAATCGGCATTTGGGCATAAAAGTGAAAAGGTGCAAGGGTCATAAAATCTTCGAAAGTGAGCTCTGGAGCTTGGCTGGCGAGTTCCTTGGCTTCGTGGTGTTCCAGCGTGAAAATGATTTTACTGCGACAATTACTCAAAACGCTGGTACGCAGAGTAGATGGCAGTTGCGTCAGGTGCTGGCTGGCGAGAATGTAGCCCACTTTCATCGAACGAGACACTGCGAGGGCATCCTCCAAATCCACAGGTAGCTTAAGGAATTGCCCCAGCTCATCAATATAAATGGGCAGGAAAGGGCGATTTTCGGGGGCGAGACGGGCTTGGTGGAGGGTTAGCTGGTAGATGTAGTTGGTGATAAGCGAACCGATAAATTTGGCGTTTGTCACCCCGATTTGTCCTCGGTTGAGGTTAACTAAGACTACTTTTTTACTGGTGAAGAGCTCCATTAGGTTAAATTTTTTCGAAGTAGAGGCAAGCATGGCTCGCAGTTCTTTTCGAAGCAAAAGCTGACGGATTTTGTTTAACACTGGCGAGATTAACACCTCACGGTTGGCATCGCTTAGCTGGTTGTAACCCTGCCAGAAATCCAAGAGAAAAGGGTCAGAAATCTGACTTAATAGCTGATTTCGAAAGACAGGATTGGTTAAAAACTGAGGTAATTGGGGTAAATTAGAATTTTCAACTTGTGCCATCACGGTTAAGGCGTGGCTGAGTACATCAACCGTGCGAATACCCCAGTTGTCGCTGAAAAGTTCTTGAAAAAGATTAAGCAACATATCCGCCACCAGCTCAGGCGAGGTGTAGCGAGTCAGGTCAAAGGGGTTGAGACCGATAATTTTGTTGCTGGAGCTAGGATCAATGATAACCAAATCTGCTCGTCGTTCTGAAGGAAAATGAGCCAACACTTCTCGCACCAAGTCGCCTTTGGGGTCAATTAACAGCGTGCTTCTGCCTGCTTGAATATCTGTCAAAATGAGCTGGGCAAGCAAGGTAGATTTTCCAACGCCCGTTCCACCTAACACCAAGAGATGCTGGGTGGCGTCTCGGGGCAAGATTTGGAGCGGTTCGTTTTTGATACTTTCACCAAATTTTCGAACAGGCACATCTGGCACTTTATAGCCCAAAGGCAGGCGGAGAATTTTGGGGTGAATATTGGCAATCCCAGCCAGCTCGCCTTCGCCAATAGGGGCAAGCCAAAAGCTGGCAAGCTCCTGCGAAGAAAGGGTGAGCGGAAAAGCCCACGGAATTTGAACCTTATTCACTTTCTCGCTTGAAATCGGGTTGAGAAAAAGTTCGACACCACTGGATTCTAACATTCGAAGGGCTCCTAAAACGGTATGGTATAGCTCATTCTTGCGAAAATGGCTATCACTTCGCACGCCAATCCGTACATCTGCTTGAAACTGGGCGTGGCGGAGTTTTTCCCGAATCAGCTTGTCGGCGTCTTTGGAAAGCTTTGGGATATTCCCTGAAATCCACTGCCACCAAGTGGCGTTAAGGTGCGACAAATCACGAGCCAGCGGTTGTGGCGGACGCGACTTGCCCACCACAATCTGCACGCAGATTTCCTCCAATGGTTTGAGGTGATGGCACAGTGCTAAAAAGGAACGAGTGAAATTTTCAACACCATCTGTTTTGAGGATAAAATGGTTGCGTTTGATAGCTACACGCCACGCTTTTTCAGATGTTTTTCGCTCTTTAGGGTGAAGTTTCGAAAACTGAATGTCATTGGAAACCTGCATCATTTTGTGTAAATAGGGCGTGTCCAGTGGGCTACTGAGAAGCAAATATCGCACCTCGTTTTTCGTTAAACGAATCTCCAAAACGAAGGGTTGGCGTCTGGTGTAGCCTGAGAGTCGCACCATCAAATCTAGTATGTCTTGAAATTCCACGGGGCGAGTGTAATCCATTTCATAAATTTCAAAATTTGTTGGGCGTTTCATTGGTCACCTCCAATCTCTTATGTTTTTCCAGTAGCGAAAAGCAAGCATTCCGCCACCAAGTAATACGGCAATCAGGCTTAAGGGTAGGGCAATTTCGATTAGCCAGTGAATCGCCCGATTGACTAAATATGCCAGCAGAACGAAAAGCAAGATGTAGCCAACTATTTTTCGCACGCGTCATCATCTGCCTTTCTGTAGTCAATGGGATTTCTAGAATATTGAGGAACGGGATAGTGAGAGATAATAATGTCGCTCTCAACTTCATTACCCCATATAGCCCATTTTTTATTGGAAGACACAGGTCTCCGTGCAAAGAGCTCCAAATAATCTGGCTCAGAACAGCGTTCGATGATAGCGAAGAGTTCTTCGGGCTTGTGGCTGTGGTCTTGTTTGGGGAAGAAACCCCAATTCATCTGCCCCTTGAACTTGATAGGAGCTTTTCCTCGAGTTGCGAAAATAACATGCTCGGTAGAATTTCGGAGATAAGTTCCCAAGCCCAGAGTTGGTTTAACCCAAGTAAAAATGCTTTTTGGCTCAAAGCCCCACGCTCGAATAATATCGTAAGATTCTTCCATATAAGAGTTGGAAGTCCAAAACCAGAGATGGGCGTTGTCTGCAGCGATGTCCTTGATGGGCATATTGCGGATTTCCTCGTGGCTCATCAGATTGTAATGCTTGCAGGCTCCGTAGTTTCCTGTTTGATTTTTCATATAGGGAACATCAGCGAGGATGGTTTTGAATTTCTTTGGTTGAGTATTATTTGTCATTATGTAATCCTTTCTGTTTTGTGACGCTCCGAGCATACCAGAAACCACTAGTAAAAGGGAGCATAAGCAGTTTATGGATTGGGAGCGATGCGAATAGTGCTATATCTGTTAAGGTGCTATCATATTGCTGTTTTGTTCGGTGATGTAAAAATTACTTCACTTTCGAAGTTCTTTGAGTAGTTCCGCCTGAGCTGAGAGGAATGCCTCGTTGACGGCTTGCCTACTCTCGAGAAATTGAGCTAGTT
>CAUUHI010000016.1:0-8735 GCA_963544935.1 uncultured Saccharimonas sp. (SeqCode)
ATATTTTTTAGCTGAAATTCTAGCCCATTAATCTGAACATCAATTTCATAAAATTTTGAATCATACGCACGCATTTTATCTTCGAAAATACCGCTCATTGATTCGTAAATATCCTTATTATCCATTTCATCCCTATTGGCATCACGCATATATTGAAGCTCCTCGCGCATTCGATTTTCAAGCTCTAGCCTCTGAGCTTCAAGCATTTGAATTTGAGCCTCAATCACCGCTCGTTGGTCTTCCACGGTATTTTCCCAGCCAGTTTCTTTGTTTTCATTTTGATTATTTTGATTAAAATTTTCCATAGACTATATTATATCACCAAACCAGCTTTTCATCAATAAACTTCATATAAATCCTCAATTAAATAGCTCACCCTTATAAAAGCTATTTAACAGTGACCACAATCGTATCGTGCGGAACATAAACATTTCGAGTAAATCTACCCATATTTATTTTACCAAACATCGTTCTATAGTAAAAAACTCCTGAAACCTGAACCATAATTTCCCTATTAATTCTTAATCTTCTTGTCAAAAATTCTCTCCATTACTGAATAGCATTCTAACTAAAGAATGTACTACCCGCAAAACTATTATCCAGATGAAAAGCAACATCACGAGTGTTAGCTTTAGTAGTAAAAGAAAAACCAAAAATAAAAAAATTACTACGGTAAATAAAAAAAATACTACGGTAATAAATACATTTTTAACCGTATTAAATATCTTTTTCGCCATAGAAAAATACCTCTTTCTAAAAGTGCAAGCCTTGGGTGAGCGTCATTTAATTATAATAAATAAAATTGAAAAAATCAATGCGCAAAAAAATGCCCAGTTTAACCTGAGCATTTTTACTTTTCGAAAGGTGGATTTTCGAATTATTTCTTGTCAATAACTTCGCCTTCAACTGGCTCGTCATTATCTTTTTTGTGAGAAGTTTTAGCTTTCTCACCAGCTTCACCCGCATTATCTGCGCTTTGAGCTTGATACAATTTTGCGCCAATTGGCATAATCGCATCTTGAAGATCCTTAGCAGCTTTTTCAAGCTCGTCTTTACTGTCAGCATTTTGATGCTTTTTAGCCTCTTCAACAGCTTTCGAAATTGCTTCTTCATCTTCTTTCGAAATCTTATCTTTGAATTCGCTTGGCATTTTTTCTGCTTGGTAAATAGCATTCTCTAGCTGATTTTTAGCATCGATTAATTCGCGTTTCTTTTTATCTTCATCGGCGTGAAGTTCGGCTTCTTTTTGAGCTTTTTCAATATCTTCTTTACTCATATTTCCTGAGTTTTGAATGGTGATATTATTCTCTTTACCAGTTCCTTTATCTTTAGCAGTAACTGTCAAAATTCCGTTTGCATCAATATTGAAAGTAACTTCAATTTGTGGAACTCCGCGTGGAGCTGGCGCAATTCCTGAAAGCACAAACATTCCAAGAGATTTGTTGTCGGCAGCCATTTCACGCTCACCTTGAAGCACATGGATTTCAACTTGTGACTGATTATCAGCATAAGTTGAGAAAACTTGTGATTTTGAAGTTGGCACAGTCGTGTTTCGATCAATCATCGGAGTTCGAACGCCACCAGCAGTTTCGATTCCAAGTGTCAAAGGTGTAACATCAAGAAGAAGCACATCTTTAACATCTCCAGCTAAAACACCACCTTGAATTGCAGCACCAACAGCCACAACTTCATCTGGGTTTACACCTTGAGTTGGTTTTTTACCAAAGATTTTTTCAACTTTTTCAACCACAGCTGGCATACGGGTCATACCACCAACCATCACAACTTCAGAGATATCGCTAGCTTTTAGATCTGCGTCTTTTAGAGCTTTTTCAACAGGATCAGCTAATCGGTCGATTAAATCAGCAACTAATTCTTCAAGTTTTGCTCGAGTTAGAGTGTATTCAAAGTGTTTTGGACCATCTTCATCGGCTGTCAAGAATGGCAAGTTTACTTCGTAAGATGTTGTTGAAGAAAGCTCTTTTTTAGCTTTTTCAGCTTCATCTTTCAAGCGTTGCATTGCAGCAGAATCATTTTTAAGATCGATTCCTTCTTCTTTCTTGAATTCATCCAAGAAGTGGTTCACAATTCGGTTATCGAAGTCTTCACCACCAAGGTGTGTATCACCGTTTGTTGAAAGAACTTCAAACACGCCATCAGCAATATCAAGAACTGAAACGTCAAATGTTCCACCACCAAGGTCGAAAACAGCAATTTTTTCATCTTTTTTACCATCCAAGCCATAAGCAAGTGCGGCTGCAGTTGGCTCGTTAATAATTCGTTTCACTTCGAGACCAGCAATTTTACCAGCATCTTTAGTTGCTTGACGTTGACTATCATCAAAGTAAGCTGGAACAGTAATCACGGCTTCAGTAACTTTTTCACCCAAGAAAGCCTCAGCATCAGCTTTAATTTTCGAAAGAATCATCGCTGAAACTTCTTCTGGCGTGTATTCTTTGTCACCCATTTTTACAGCAACGCCACTACCTTTTTTCACGATTTCGTAAGGCATAATTCCAAGATCTTTTTGAATCTCATCATCAGAATATTTTCGGCCAATCAAACGCTTTACTCCGTAAATTGTATTTTTTGGATTTGTTACGCGTTGGCGTTGTGCTACTTGCCCAACCAAGCGATCGCCTTTTTTGTTGATTGCCACAACTGATGGTGTAGTTCGATTCCCTTCTGCGTTTGTAATAACCTCAGGTTTTCCTGCAACCATATATGCAAAAGCACTGTTAGTTGTACCAAGGTCAATTCCAATAATTTTTCCCATTTTCTCCTTCTTTCTTTATTAAATTTATCTGTTCGATAGCTTCCCTAGTCAATTTCGAATTTCTTAGCCTATTCGGATTTTTCAGAAAGCTTCTCGAAAGTTATTAACTATTCTATAAAGCGCGCCTCGCAATTCGTTTCACGCTTATATTTTGATTATACGCTTTTAGCACTCACAAGTCAAGAGTGCTAATGTTGTATTATTTACAATACTAGTTATTTTACTTGATTTATAATATAATATATCTAGTAAATATTATTCAAAGGAAGGATTTATGTCAAAACCGAATGTTCATCAAAAAACTATCTTGAGTCTACTATCGGACTATGAAGCCGATTTTTTGATTCCAGACTACCAGCGACCATACGCCTGGAATCAAGATCAATGCCAAACCCTTTGGGATGATTTAGTTAACTTCACAATCCCTAATGAAAACTACGAAAAGTTTAATCACAAAAAGGATGAATATTTCCTCGGTTCAATTGTTGCTTTCAAAGAGAGCAATAAGCATGAAATCATTGATGGGCAGCAAAGATTAACAACTTTTATGCTTATTTTGCGAGCTTTTCATAAAGAGTTTAAAAATCGCAAAGATAATGATGGTATTAATATTCGCAAAAATATCGAAAAATGTATCTGGAAATATGACGAATTCGAAAACCCTCTTAAAGATGAGCTAAAAATCACTTCAGAAGTAGCTGGTGATGATGACAAAGAAGAATTTCTTTCAATTTTAAAAAATGGTAACGCACCAAAAGAGTATAAAAGCCAATACGCTGAAAACTTCAGATTTTTCGAAAATAAAATTCAAGAAATGCAAAATTACAACCCCAGAAACAATGAATTTATTGTAAATCGTCTATTGAAAAACTGTGCGGTATTATTTATTGAAGCTGAAACACAAGATTCCGCCCTTCGAATCTTCTCAACACTAAACGATCGTGGTTTACCTTTGGCTGACGCGGATATCTTTAAATCAAAATTCTATAAACTCTATTCTGACAAAAATCAAAAGAATGACTTTATTAAAGAATGGAAAAAGCTTGAAGAAATTACCGAAGAAATTTTCAAGCCACAACAAGGTACACCAATGGATGAGCTTTTTACAAAATATATGTACTTCTTGCGTGCAAAAAATGGTACAACTAGAAGTACAACTGAATCTCTTCGTAATTTTTTCCGTGGTGAAAATCAAGATTTCCCTTATTTCAAAGATGAATCAGCTCTTGATGATTTGAGCGATTTAGCAATTTTCTGGAAGAAAGTCTATTCACAAGATGAATCTTTTGGTAATGAAGTACTTCGAAAACTTTTTGTTTTACGATATTCTCCGAATACGATGTGGGAAAACATTGTATCAGTTTGGTTCTTGCAAAATCGAGATTCAAACGATGAGATCGATTTAGATGCGTTCAGTCATTTTCTTTCAAAAATAACAAACTTCATTTTAGGTTACAGTTTAATAAATCCTGGAGTAAACCAGCTCCGAACTCCAATCTTTAAAGAAATGAGCGAAATAGTTAACCACAATAGCCTCGTTCCATCTTTCGAAAATCATCTTTTTGATGAAAATTCTCTCCGCACAGCTTTCGATAACTTCGAATTTAGCAATATGAAAGGAATTACAAAATCATTTCTTGTTTGGTTTGCATTCTTAAAAGAAAATCAGCAATTATTGAGCTTAAAAGAGCCCCTTCAAATTGAACACATTTTTGCGAAAAAACGTGCCGAAATTAACGGAATTTCCGACAAAAATCTAATCGAATCTATTGGCAATAAAATTATTCTCGAAAGTTCAATTAATATTAAGGCTTCAGATTTTGAATTTGATGTTAAAAAAGACTTTTACCTCGGCAAAAAACGAAGAGGAAGTTCAAAAGAACCAAGTAAAATTGCAGAAATTATTGATCTTACAAATATTGACAAATTCGATGAAAATGAAATTATTGAAAGAAAATCACGAATTATTGATAATTTTATTGAGAAACTTAAAAGTGAGAATCTGTTAAAATAAGAGGGCTATATGATAAATAAAGTTGCATTAAAAAAATTTTTCGAACAAAATAAAGAAGACTATTATTCTCGCAGAAATTCTGGGGATATAAAAAAATACGATGAAGATTATAAATGGGAAATTTTGCCAAAATTAAACAGTGAACTTTCGAAAATAGAAATATGTAGCGAAAATTCTGAAAAAATAGCTAAGCTTCTTTCGAAAAATCTCAATAATTTTTCACATTGGATTGACATGGATGATTTGCAAGATCTTTCAAAGCATCCAAATTTTTATCAAATTTTTGAAGATATAAAAAATTCAAACCCAGAAACAATAGTTGAAACAATTGAGAGTGTTGATATAAGTACAAACTTTCTTTCTAATAAAAAATTCGCACCCTCAACTCTTGGCTATATACTAACAGCTTTTGACTGTAAGAATTTCTCTCTTTACAGGGAGGAGATTGCTAAAGAAATTTCAAAAATATGCTTAATTGAATTCCCGAAAAATAAGGGCGAAAAATACAAATTAGTAAATGATGCTTCAAATTTTATAGGAAATTTAGTTAATGAAGATGGAGTTTTTGTTGACAAAAATGTGAATTTGCTAGGTCAAGATTTTATCTGGACAGAAATAATGTACAATAAAAATCACACCAATTAGAGGTGTGATTTTTTACTTTAATTAAAACTTCAAATATACCCAATTCTCAATCTCTGGCGCATCCACTGAGTTTTCTCGTGCAAAACGTAAAGCATCATCTTGGCGTTTTTGATATTCTCTTGCAAGTTTTTCAAAATCTTCGTCACCTTTATCAACCAAATTTAAGGCTCTAACTGCAATATCATATCGCGACACTCTGTTTCTCGCCAACATATCAAAAGGTGTTGTTGTTGAGCCTTTTTCTTCATATCCATTAATTTGAATACGTGCTGGATTTTCATAATCAAATAAAATCGATTTGAGAGTTTTAGCATATCCATGAAAAGTAAATATAACCGGCTTATCTTTGGTAAAAATCTTCACAAAAATGCTTTTCGAAAGTGTATTTTCGAAAGTTCCAATTCCTTTTCCGCAAAGTGCTTGAACATAAACTAAGCGAATTTTAACTTGCGGTACATCATGAAGTAAAACTTGGAGCGCCGCAACTGTTTCCTTAAAAACATAATCACCACTTGCCGCCAAAATTAAATCTGGCTCATCATCTTCTGTAATTAAATTCCAATCTGTAATTTCCTGATTCTTCCAAGAATCAAAAACAAATATTCCGCCATTTTCAAGCTGTTTTTGTGCACTTTCAAGAGAAAAATATCTTGGTTCAGGCGTTTTTCCTGCAACCAAAACGTTAATATTATTTCGGGATTTTAGCATTTTCGAAATCGCTACAACTGCTGAATTATCGTCTGCTGGCAAAAAAATCTGCCCGATTCCGTTTTCGCGACGTAAAACTTCATCAATAAAACTTGGATTTTGGTGCGAAAATCCATTGTGGTCTTGCCGCCAACCAGTTGAAGTTAAAATATAGTTTAAACTTGCTAGATCACCTCGCCATTTTACTTCTTTAGATTGAGCTAAGAACTTCGCGTATTGATCCATCATTGAAGAAATAATCGGTGCAAAGGCTTCGTAAGAAGTTAAAATTCCGTGTCGCCCCGTTAAAATATAACCCTGTAAGAGCCCCTGTAAAGAATGCTCGCTCAATATTTCCGTCACGCGGCCATCTTTCGATAAATCTTTTTCCCATGGCTTAATTTCTCGCTGCCAAGAACGTGAAGTTGCCTTAAAAATAGCATCTAATTTATTTGAATAAGTTTCATCAGGGCTAAAGAAGCGGAAGTTCTCTGGATTTTTTTCGAAAACTTCTTTCAAAAAATCACCAACTGCATTCACTGCAAGTGATTTTCCACCCACTCTTTCATGAATTTCTGGCAATTTCAATTCTGTAAAATTCAAATTTACATCAATAAAACGATTTTGCCCAATTCTGCTTGATTTTTCTGGTAAAAAATCATCAAGCCAAGGCTTAAATTCACCTTTTTCAAAATCAAAAAGCTCTTCGAATTTATAAGATTTCAACCATTCTTCAAGTTTTTTAAGCTCTTTTTCATCGCTCTTAGCATTTAAAAGCGGAACTTGATGAGCAAGCGAATTTCCTTCGATTTTTTCACCATTATTTTCAACAACGCCGGAGCTTCCCTTTTTGCTTCGCATAATAATCATTGGTAGCCGCACAAAACCGTTATTCCGACCAAATTTTATTCGTGAAATATCTCGAAAAGCACTCGAAAAAACTTTCGAAAGTTCAAAATCGAAATCTTCGGCAGAATATTCATCAACAATTTTTGGTTCCCAGCCCGCTCCGTGAAAAAATTGAATCAATTCAAAGTCACTCATCGAGCCAAAGATTGTCGGACCAGAAATTTTATAACCATTCAAATGCAAAATAGGCAAAACTACTCCATTTTCAACTGGATTTATTAATTTATTTAAATGCCAAGCTGCAGCAATTGGGCCAGTCTCAGCCTCGCCATCACCAATTAAAGTAGTTATTACAAGATTCGGATTATCCAAAACCGCTCCGAAAGCAGTTGAAAGCGAATAGCCAAGCTCACCGCCTTCAAGAATTACACCTGGTGTAAAAGGGCTTGCATGCGATGGAAAACCACCTGGCCAAGAAAAGTTTTTCGAAATATATTCAATCCCCTGGGCATTTCGCGTGGCTTTTTTATCAACTCTCGAAAGTGTTTCCTCCATAAACAAATTTGCTTGAAGCGCCGGAAAAGCATGGCCAGGCCCAAGCATAAATGCTGTTTTTAGACCACTTTTAGCAAAATCAAGCTGTTTTTGAATATTTAAAAGATGAGCGTAAACATGATTAACACCTGGGCAACTCCCCCAGTGGCCAAGAAGACGTGGTTTGATATCATCAAATTTCAGCTCTCGCTCTAATAAAAAATTGTCTTGCAAGAAAATTTGCGAAACCGTTAAATAATTCGCTGCACGAATAAACTTTTTAATACTTTCAAGATTTTGCCCACTATTCATACGTTATATTTTATCATATTTATGCTTAATTTTAAAGTTTTTAAAATTAAAAACCGCCTAATATTAGACGGTTCTATACCTAAGAGGAGGTTTCCTCAAAAATGAAAAAATACTATGCAGACTCTATTTTCTATTTATTATTAGGCTAACCCGCGAGTCTCAACCTTCTAGGATAAGGCGAAACGGGTTAACATATACAATAATATTATATTACCAAGAATATGTCAACAAATAAAACTACTTTCGCCCAACTTTTACCATTGCTGCTCGCAAAACTTCGCCCTTTAAAGTATAACCAGCTCGAAGCTCTTCAGCGACAACCTCTTCTTCACCTTCCGAACCTTCATCAAATTGAATCGCCTCATGAAGTTCTGGATTAAAAATAACGCCGTTCGAAGAATTAATCTTTTCAACTCCAAGTTTCGAAAGGTTTTTTTCAAGATTTTTGCTCATTTTAACCACGTTTTGAGCCCAGGAATTTTCCGCCAATTCTGCTGGTAAATGTGAAATTGCGCGCTCAATATCGTCAATCATCGGAATCAATGCTAAAATTGCCTTTTTCTCGCCCAAATTTTGCGCATTCGAAATTCGGCTTTCAACATTTTTGCGATAATTTTCGAAATCGGCACGAGTGCGCTGCAAATCATTTTTTAATTCTGAGTTTTCTGCTTGAAGTTTTTCGCACTTTGAATCTTTTTTAAAAAATCCTGATTGCTTCTTATCTTTTACATTATCTTGATTTTTTAATACATTATTTTCTTCCATCTTTTCCTCCTTAAACTACAATATCTCTTCTAAAAATTCACCTGTCTTTTGAACCAATCGTACCACTTTTCCATAATTTTGGCGAGTTGGTCCAAGCACACCAATGTAAGAATTTTCCGAAAATGGGCTTTCAAATTTTGAAATAATCAAACT
>CAUUHI010000017.1:0-8717 GCA_963544935.1 uncultured Saccharimonas sp. (SeqCode)
CACCGTTAAAGTCTTGAGCAATTTCAGCCGCAGTTTTCAGTTCATCTCCACTAACTTAGTGTTGTATATTTTCGCCAAAATATGAAGCGAGCGAAATTAAAGTTTTTGTGTTATTGTTTTTTTCGTTTATCTTAGAAAACGCCGCTTTTAAAATCTTCTGCTGATTTCGTTCACGGTCAAAATTACTTCCACTCAAACCAATTCCACCCTCTGAACCTCGAGCGCGCGAAAACGCCAATGCCGTTTCGCCATCCATATGATAAGTTTCACCACTCTTATAATTAATTTTCGTAGCTACATCATAAACTCGGTTCGAGCCATCATAAGCTTCAACTTTCACATCAATTCCACCAACAGAATTAATAGCATCAATTAGGACTTTCCAATTACCATGAACAACATATTGAATATCTAAACCTAAAATTTCTTTTGCTTTTTTAGCTAAAGCATCTTGACCAGCCTTCTCTGATTCTTCTTCACTTGAGCCACTATTTTTAGCATCATAATAGCTACAGCCATAGGTTTCATTAAGTTTTCCGGCAGTTGTTCCAAGCCAGCTTCGACAAGTATGTTTAACCCAAAGGTCTCGCGGTAACGAGATGGTATAAATTTTCTTAGTTTCCTGATTAACAGACACAACCATCACAGAATCTGTTAAGTTCTCGCCATCCCAACCTTTTGGCGAAGTTCCAAAAAGTAAAATATTTGTACGACCATTAGAATCAGCCTTCAACTTCTTTCTTTCACCGAAAACCGCTCCGAAAACATTACCATTAGTTAATTTATATAAATCTTTATACGCTCTATATGCAAAATATCCGCCAACGATAATTAAAATCAATAAGATAATGGCAAAAATTCGCCCCAAAATTCGACGTCGCTTAAATTGCTCTAAAGAAAGAGATTCTTTACCTTTTTTCTCACGCTTCAAATTCTTCTTTTCGAGTTTTCGAAGAAGCTTTCGTTGTTTTTTCGATGCTATTCGTTCTTTTCGTTCATTTTCCTGAACCTCTTCAATTTCTAAATTCTGTAAAGCGGATTCAATATCTTCATTTAAATTTTCTTCTCGATTTTTAGCTTTTTTCGAATGCTCAATTTCCGTTATTCTTGGTTGAACCTGAATGTTCGAAACTGGTTTTTTAGCTAATTTCTCATAACTATTATCACGACTTAAAGAATCGACCCGCCGCCTTGGTGTGAACCCATCTATTGATTGCTGATTTTTTTTCATAAGCTCTTTCAATTATAACAAATGATACTGCTAAAATCAAATAAATATGTAGCGCATTTGGTAGTCCTGAAAAGAAAAACCATTGAACTAAAAACGCAGTTAAAATTGCCCAAATATACTTCTCTTCTATAGATTTTAGAAAAATTCCAACTATTATTAACCCCCAAATAATTAAACCAAAAATACCCAATTCTAATAAAATCGATAAAAATTCATTCTGAACAATTTCTGAACTATTGGCTATCTGGTGAGTTGAATTCAAAATTGCCGTTCCAGAAGCTCCAGAACCAACTCCAAAAAACAAAACAAAAGGGTTCGAAAGCCAAGTTTCTATCGCCAAATCCGACATTCTCGTGCGTTCATTGGTTGATTTTTCAACATAACCATCAAACATTGCCTTTTTAGGTTTTTTCATAGCTTTTTCTATTGGGTCCTTCGAGCTTAAACTATTACTCTCAATTTCTGGCTCTTTAATTTCTTGATTAATTGCTTTTTCAATTTTCGGCAATTTAATTTTTCCCAAACTTATTTGGTTTACGCTTTTCGAAATCGAATCATAAAAACCATCACTCACTCGTGGGTTTAGCTCGGTAAAAATTGCATGAAAAATCATTCCGCCCAAAAAACTCGAAACAATAAACCAGCCAGAAATTAAAAAATTTCGTAAAATTACTTTTTTCGAAAGTTTTTGGTTTACGAAAATCAAAACTAAAACCGCCAATAAAAGTGCAAAAATTGCCCCACGCGAAAGTGTTAAATATAAAGCAAAAAGCATAATCCAAACTGCTATTTTTTCTTTTTTTGCAGATTTTTTATTAAAAATTCTACTTATTAAAATTAAAATTGGCGCAAGAAGTATGCTTGCAAAAAATTGTGGTTCAATTGCAAAAACGCTTGGACGCACAAATCCAAACCCTTGTGCACTACACCCAGCGCAAAGACCCCAATCCGACCAAGTTCCATAAACAACCTGAATTATTGCAAAGATTGACATTAAAAAAGCACTAAAAATAAAGTTTTTTATAAGGTTTTCAAACAATTTTTTATTTCTCGAAAAACTCAAAATCGCCAAAAAATCAAGCCATAAAACTAACCAAACGCCAGAAACTAAAAAACTCCTCAATTGATTTTGCGAACTTAAAATCGTTAAAAAATTCCAAAAAACAAAAAATCCAGTAGTTAAAACTGCGTTATTTTTAAAAAGAGTTTTGCAGTTTTTAAAAATATTTTTAATGCTAAAGATTGCTAAAATTACAGCATAAATTAGAGCAATTGAAAATTCTAAATTCGCACCAGCTGCTTTTCCAAAATTAAAATTTGGGTAATATGAAAACCAAACCATAAATGGCGCAAAAAATAATATTTTTTCAGCTAAACTAAGTTTTTTAAAATTTTTCATTAAATCCTTTCCTAATTTCCCTTTCGAAATTTTTCTTAAAATTATCTTTCGAAAAACTTTTAGCACTTTCTGAAACTTTTTTAGCGTCAAAATTTAATTTTTCGAATTTTTTAATAGCATTTAAGATTGAATCAACTGATTGCTCATTAAAAAATACACCGTTTTTACCATCTTGGATATAATCTTGCGAGCCACCTTTATTAAATGCTAAAATTGGAGTTCCAGTAGCAAGAGCTTCGATTGGTGCAATTCCAAAGGGCTCCAAACTAGGAAAAATAAAACCTTTTGCTTCGCCGACAATCTTCGAAAGCTCTTTTGTGCTATTAACCCTTTGAATAAATTCAATATTTTGTGAGTTTTTTGCAAGGTTTTTCAACTTTTGATGCTCGGCTCCGCCACCAACTAAAATTAACCTTTTACCATTTTTAGTAAAAGCTTTAACTGCTAAATCAAGTTTTTTCCAATTAACTTGGCGAGAAGTTGTAATATAATAATTTTTCTTTTTATCTTGAAACTTAAATTCTCTAATTTCTACTGGTGGAAAAACCACAGTTGATTCTCTTTTATAATACTTTGAAATCTCATTTTTAGAATAGTTTGAATTTGCGATCAAAAAATCTGGTTTTTGAGCAAGTTTAAAATCATTTTTTCGAAGTGGATTAACCAATAATTTAAATAAAAATCGCACCAAAAAATTCAACCTACCAAAACCAGGATTTTCAATATAATCATTATACATTCCCCAATAATATTGAATTGGAGGACCTTGTAAATAACTAATATGGAGCTGATTATTTGAAAGGTTCAAACCTTTACTTTCAGCGCAGCAAATTGAAATAATAACATCAAAATCTTTTAGTTTCTTGCCTAAATTTCGAAAATATAGTATTCGCCCAACTGGTAATATTTTACGCAATTTTGCCGGGAAAATATTCAACCAACCAACCCGAACATCATTTTTCGAAAACCAATCAACTTCTTTTTCTGAATATTGCGATGTAAAAATTGGTGCTTCAGGGAAAATCTCTGAAACTGTAGCAACAACTTTTTCAGCACCGCCATAAGTGGTGAGCCAATCTGTCACAATTGCAACTTTCTTGCCATTTAGCCATTTTGGATTTTGCATTATTTTGCTCCTCTTCGAAAAATTACACTTGCAACAGTTTTAAATAAAATTTGAATATCAAAAATAATTGACCAGTTTTGAACATAATAAACATCCAGCCTGCGACGTTCTTCAAAAGAAATGTCACGCCTACCTGAAACCTGAGCCAATCCGGTAACACCAGCTTTTACCGCCAAAATAATATTTTTTCGGTTTGATTTGTTAATCTCTTGTGGAATTAAAGCCCGAGGACCAACAAGTGAAATATCGCCACGAACAACATTGAAAAGCTGCGGCAATTCATCAATAGAAGTTGCACGGATGAATTTTCCAATTTTTGTAATTCTTGGGTCGTTATCAAGCTGATCTCCATTTTTACGATATTCTTTGGAAAGTTCAGGTTTTCCCATTTTTTCGAAAGCCTGCTCGGGAGTTAAGCCATCAAATTCAGCCTTTTGTGAGCGAAATTTATAGATATAAAATTCCCGATTAAAACGTGTTAGGCGAACTTGCCTAAAGAAAATTGAATCTTTAGGATTGGTAATCTTCATAATGATCGCCACAATTAACATTATTGGTGAAACTAAAATTAAACCAAAAATTGCTAAAGTTAGATCCATTAAACGCTTCCATATTCGACCCATCCCAAATAATTTTGTAATTTTCACATCAATAATTGGAGTTTCGCCAATAACTTCGATTGTATTAATCTGCGAAAGAAGCCTATCTTGTTGTGGTACAAACATATACTCAAGGTGATTTTCGATCGCATAGTTATAAATATCTTCACTCCTAAGCGTATCAGTTTGAATTAAAATATCAGGATTTATTTTTAGAGCTGCATTTTTAAAACTCGCAAAATGGCGAACAGCCGATTTCGTTGGTAAAAATTGACTTTTCGAAACCATTCCAATCACATCATAACCAAAATCAATATTGTCATGAAAAAATTGAGCTAATTCTGTTGAACGAGAGTTTGAACCGATAATTAAAACTTTTTGGCGGCCAAAACCGCTTCGAATCAAAGCACGGCGAATAAAACGCACTATTTCGCGACCAATAATCATCATTAAGAAATTAATTGGAACAAAGAAAACTGCGATTATTCGAACTGGAAAAACTTCATCACCAGTGAAAAATTCATAAGAGATCATCGCCATAATACTAATTATTGAAACAACTAAAGCTCTACCATACTCTTTTGGTCGATAAAAAAATACCGAACGGTCATAAAGACCAAAGAAATAGTTAATGGCCAGCCAAAGCGGTAGGAGAGAAACCGCCAAAAATACAAAATTCCAGATATTTGGCGCAAAATAATACGCGCGGGAATCAAGATGAGTTCTCGCAAAATATGCTAGCATAAATGAGCTCACAACCGCTAAGGTATCAGACAATACTAAATTGACTTTAAATATGGTTATTTTATCTTTTTTCATTACGGCCATTATACATCTCCAATATAAAATTTAAACCAAACGCAGCGCCTACTATAAAAATAGGTAAATATATAAAAATATATCTTGCCCTACTTTCAAATAAAACCTGATATGCAACTACTAAAAGAGTGAAAAATAGTAAAACTACATGATAGTATTTAAACTTATTAGCTGATCTAAAGATAAAAATCGTAAATAAAGTAAGAATAGCTCCCCACACAATAGAAATAAAAACACTAAATAGCCGAAATTTATCACCGTTCCAAGATAGAAAACGCCTAAATTTATGCACTATGTTACCTTCAGCTAAAAACTGTATGAAATTATTCCTACTAGAACCCTCTCCCCAAACTCCAAATGTTCCGTCGTTAAAGAAATTCGAAATCTTTAAAATAGCAAATTTAAGCCACCCAAAAGGAAAATCATTTGTCAAACTATCAATAAATATATTTAAACTTACTTTCTCGCGCTCTCTTGCACCTTTAGCAGCAGTATCGTCAGCATATCTTGGGCAATATGATCCAGTATTACATTCATTATAAGGTGGAAGCCCTCGCATAGATCCCATACCCAAATAATGCAAAAATCCAGTTCTTTTTTCGCGTATTTGAATACTGGAATATTTCGCAAAACCGTTAGAAGATACAATTAAAGTATTTAATACAAAAAAGGAAGAAATAGCTCCAAATATAAATAAACCAAAATATTTTGCGATTATTTTAATATTTCGACATTTATTTATGAAAAATAATGAAGATAGGAATATTGATATCATCAATATTAAAGTAGTAGGCTTTATAGCATACCCTAAGTAAGCAAAAATTCCTAATAATATAGTTAATATTTTTAGTATATAGCCATTGCCTTTTTCTACATATAGTTCAATAAGTAAAAGAATAAATAACTGAGAAGCTATAAAAAACAGACCAACAGTATCCGTATAAAATACCGTAGAATATGGAGAAAAGTTTATTATAGCAATAATAAATGTTGATATAATAGAAAATACAGATTTATTAAATTTAGCATAGATAATAGCCATTATAAATAGTGAAGAAAGAAGAATTAATATATTATTTATAAAAATTAGAAGTATATCTTTATCAATACCTACAAAATTAGCTATACGATATATTATTACTACAAAATAAGTTATAGTTATATTATTATCATATCTCAATAAATAATTATATTCCCAAGATTTATCATCTGGATCAGTGTTACCAGTTTTTATATAATTATTAGCTATGGTTTGTATAGCACCATCATCCCAAGAATGTTGTATCGATGCAGTAGAAAAGCCAGTTATCATTTGAGAGATTAAAGCAATAAAAATAAAAAATACGAGCAGAGTTTTCTTACTAAATTTTTTAGATAATAAAAAAACCACCACAGCAAATAAAATCAATACTATTGCTATAATCAATACTTTATAAGAATCATATACACTGAATATATTTTTCGAAAGACCAAATATGCCAAATATTAAGCTGATAAGAGAAAATAATCTTAATGCCCTAATTACCATGTCATTATTATAACACACACCAATCCAATATTCAATTTCGACACGCTGTATGCTATAATGGTATATATGAAAAATATAGAAGAGACTAAATTATCTATAGTAGTAACAGCCCATAACGAAGGATTGTATCTATATAAAACAATATTATCTATAGAAAAATCTATAGAACTATTACCCGAAATAAGCTATGAAATAATTATAAGTCTAGATAATCCAGATGATGAAACTATAAGAGTTGCTAAATTTTTGAGTAAGAAAAAACAAATCAGAATATTCGAATCATCTTTCGGAAACCCTGCAGATAATAGAAATTTCGCAATTTCGAAAGCAAAAGGATCAATATGCGCGCTTGTAGATGGCGATGATCTAGTATCTAAGAATTGGTTCAAGAATGGATTAGAAAAATTAAAAGAAAACGAAAATTCAATTATTAGGCCTCAAATACATGCAATGTTTGGCACACGCATGAATTCTCTATCAATATGGCAAATGCGAAATTCTACAGAAAAAAATATAGATTCCATACAGATGTCATATTGGAATCCTTGGACATTAACTTTAATAGCTAAAACAGAATTATTAAGAGATACACCATTCAAACCCCAAAAAGGAGGTTTTGGATTCGAGGATTATCTATTTAACTGCGATATTATTTCTAAAAATATATCTATACTTATTGCGCCTGAAACTACTTTCTTCTATCGCCAGCGACCTAACGTCTCGGTATCAACCCAACACAAAAATACAATTCTAGACTATTCAGATCTGTTCGATATAGAATATATTAAGTCAGTCGAAATGCCAACACCTCAAAAAAAGACAAATCCTAGGATTAATATTAAAAAATATTATCGAGCACTATACGATATTGCAAAAAAATCAGAGAATATAAGAAGGGCTATGTCGCCAGTAGCATCAAGAATCCTAAGCAAAAAAAATATGAGAAAGCTCCCTACCTTCTTTATTGAAGATTGGCGAGAAATTAATGCTATAGAAAATCAACTCTACCCCACAAAAGAAAAAATATCACAAGTAGAATTTCATCCACTAACTTTTAACCCACTAGAAAATGAGTATGGGATCGTATATAAAAAGCTATGCGAACAGATGTCTGGAAATAATATAGATTATCTATTTTTAGCACCTGCTATGAGTGGAAGGGGCGGAACAGAAAAGTTAATTTCTAACTATATCAGAGCTTTAAAAGAGATTCACCCTAAATGGAATATAGGAATATTATCGACACAGCCATTTAATAAGCCAACTATAGATTTTTTCAGTAATTTAGATGTGGATCTAATAGATTTCGGAAGATTAACGAAAAAAATGGGAGATTATGAAAAGAATATAATATGGTCGCGTCTCCTAATACAAGCAAAAATTAAAAATCTACACTTAATAAATGATGAGTATTGGTATAGATGGCTATCAGAGCACAAGTCAGTAATCAAAGAAAAAAATATTAAATTAAATATATCTTTGTTCATGCGTGAATTTACTAGCCAAAAAGATAGAATACTTTCATTCGCAGATCCTCAATTAGTAGAAGTGTGGGATATAGTTAATTTAGTTTTCACAGATAACCAAGCGGTAATAGATCAAGCCTTGGAAAATAATTTGTTCGAAAAGTCTAAGTTTAGAGTTCACTATCAACCACAAACTATAGAAGAAGATAACAATTCGAATAATATAGAATATGGTCAAAAAATTAAAATTCTATGGGCCAGCAGAATAGCACTCCAAAAAAGACCAGATATCCTTAAAAAAATATCTAAAGAGCTCTCGAAAGATTTCGAAATAGATGCATACGGGGTCATTGAGAAAAAACAATATAGCAAAAAATATTTCAAGGACTCTCGAGTTAACTATATGGGAGGATTTAAAGGTATAAATTCTATAGAAACAAGTAACTACGATATATATTTATACACTTCTCAAACAGATGGAGTTCCAAATATATTGTTAGAAGTAGCATCCAAAGGAATACCAATAGTATCCAGCAACATTGGTGGAAT
>CAUUHI010000018.1:0-8442 GCA_963544935.1 uncultured Saccharimonas sp. (SeqCode)
TAAAAGGAAATTGCAACTGGCCAAAATTGTCAGCAACAAATCTTGCAGTCGGTACAGTTAAATCAAACCGCAAACTTAAATCATTATCACCTTTCGAAAAACGATAAATCTGCTTCTCAGTCTCACCACCAGCTTTTGCAAGAAGAGTCTTTGTTCGCTCAATCACTGGTGTATCAATTGGTGCAAATCCGAATTTCTCATAATTTTTTTGAATAATTGCCATAATTCGATTAAACTCGAGTTGCTCTTCTGGCAATAACTCCATCATCCCAGGCAATGGTTTTGTATTAATTTTCATAATTCCTCAAATTCATTTTAATTGACTACTTGGCTAAATGATACCATAAAATAGTGTTTTTTTCAAATTTCGAAAAAGCTATTTTTGCAGTTTTTACACTAAAATGGTAAAATATAGAAATGGATTACCAACAAAGAATTCCCCTTGCTGAAAAAATGAGGCCAAAAAAGCTTGATGAAGTTATTGGACAATCTCACCTTATTGGTAAAAATGGAATTTTACGAAAAATAATTGAAAACAAAGAACCTATCAGCTTAATCTTTTGGGGGCCAGCTGGAACTGGCAAAACTACTCTTTCAAGAATTTTGGCGAATGAAGTCAATGCGGACTTTATTGAAATTTCAGCCGTCACTAGTGGTAAAAAGGATATTGAAAAAGTTATCAAACATGCTCGCCAAAATTGGAACCTCGGGATGCGAACAATTCTTTTCGTTGATGAAATTCACCGTTTCAATAAATCGCAGCAAGATGCTTTTTTGCCGCATATTGAAAGTGGATTAATAAATTTAATTGGCGCAACAACTGAAAATCCAGGATTCGAAATTATCACGCCGCTACTTTCAAGAAGTCGAGCCCTGTCGCTCAAGCCTTTAAATACTGAGGAGATTTCAAAAATCATTAAAAATGCGCTTGAAAAAGTTTCGCCAAAAACAAAAATAGATCCAGAAGCGCTCAAAATTCTCGCTAAAATAAGTAGTGGCGATGCTCGAAATGCGCTTGGAAATCTCGAGCTAATTTTAAATTTTGAAAAAAATAACATTACACCGGAAGTTATTAAAAATTCAATCGAAAATCCAACCTTAATTTATGATAAAAATGGCGATTCTCATTATGATGCAATATCGGCTTTCATCAAAAGTATGCGAGCCAGTGATGTTAATGCTACTGGCTACTATCTAGCTAAAATGTTAAATGCCGGCGAGGATCCAAAATATATCGCCCGCCGAATGATTATTTTTGCAAGTGAGGATATTGGGCTAGCTGGAAATGGTGCTCTTAGTTTGGCGAATTCTGCTTTTGATGCGGCTGAAAAAATAGGAATGCCAGAAGCTAAGTACAGTCTATTCCATGCTGCAATAGCTTTAGCAAAATCTAAAAAATCACGCGAAGCCACCGGAATTATGTATCAATCTTACAACTTAGCCCAAAAAGCTCCGAACGCCCCTATTCCTTTACACTTAAGAAATTCTACTTCTAAAATTACCGAGGAGCTAGGCTATAATAAGGGATACCAGTGGACGGCAGGTTTCAAGCACCCAGAAGATAATCTGCCCAAAGAGGTTCGTGAGCTTATATCGCTAGACAAACAGAATAAAAAAATCTTAACTGGTGAATGGTCGCCAGAAATTAAAGAACTAACGAAATGACGCACAAAAGCAACAGATTAATATTGTTTCTGGTATTCACTTTCTACATAACTATTCCGTTTTTATTACTAATTAATCCATTATTTTTTAAAAATAAATTCATAATTTTAACTATCGGCGGAATTTTAATTTATATCCTACTCAGATTATTAGGTTTCAATAACAGTTCCCTCGGCATCAAACCGATAAAGACCGCACAATCAATTCGAGATGTTTCAGCGATAACACTTATTCTTATAGTTATTGGAATTATTTTATCCAGCTTTAAAATATCAAGATTCCAGCCAAGCGAAACTCTGTCTTTTTACTTATTTTATATTTTTATATCTTCACCTATTCAAGAATTTCTTTATAGAGGAACATTAACGAGTATTTTACAACAAATAAATTTTCGAAAATCTTCAATCATCTTAACTTCATCAATTTTATATAGCTTAGCACATTTAGGCTATAAAGATTTCATAACTTGCATATTAACATTTTTAATTGGCCTATTATGGCATCAGAGATATCTCAAAACCAAGAACCTCGCTGGAGTAACTGTAAGCCATGCAATTTTAGGAGTTGTCACGATTTTTATCGGGATTATCGACTAGTCAGTTTCTGGTAAAATATTTTCAAGCCAAAGTTTAATTTCTTCTAAAATATATTCTTCTTGCGAATTTAAATTTTGGTTATTTGCAATTTCTTGGAATTCTTTCATGAAATTGGGCATCATTTTTTGTAAATTTTTCACCCGATACTCTTCCCAAAGCTCTTTTTCTTGAGAACTTAAACTTTTCGGAAAACTCCTTGCTTTATAGTGAAGAAGTAGATCTGTCAATCGTTCGTCGGCAAAATCTGGATGAAAATCAGCGAGCTCGCGATCAGTAGAATTTCGAACAGCTTCAATTTTAATATCATCACTTTTTGAAACAAAACCTTCAAAAAGCCGAGCTTCTGGAGCTGGTTTTTCTGCACTACTCTTATCTTGAAAGACTTCACTTCGCCTTTCGAAAGCAGACCTAAGGTTTTCAGCAAAGTGCGGATTCTTTCGTAAAATATCTAAGTTTTTTTGAATTTCAGCTAAATCAATCTTCAATCTTTGCTGATTTTCTTCAGTCAAAACGCCCATTGGTGCAACTGCTGGACATTTATTATGCTGCAAAATCTTTGCTGCAATAGGTTCGAAATCATCACTCGAACGAGTTTCGAAATCTGCCGTAATATTTTCAAGAATTTGGCCATCGCTCCAATCAATAAATTTTTCAGGAGAAAACCGCAAATCCCAAACAATTACATTTTGATTTTTAGCCGGCGCAATAGGAAACGCCACGGTAGTTTTTTCAAACTCAACTTTAAAGCGGCCAGAAGTATAAACAAATGGTTTTGGATTCTCAAGATTAACTAGTTTTTGCACTTCATTTTTTGAACGAATTTTAAAGAGATAATCAAAAATCTGTGGCTGTTTTTCTTTCAAGAGTCGTGCAACATCTATCAAACCGTCAACATCACTCATTGCATCGTGAGCATTCTCGTGCAAGATTCCATTTTCTTTAGTTAAAAGCTCAAGCTTATTAGCCGCAAATTTTTCGCCAGTTTCTTCATTTATAATAAACGGCCAATTAATCCCTTCTGGCCGAAGCGCCCGAATCATTCGAACAACATCCAGTAAATCCCAACGCGAGCGACCATCTTTCCACTGCCAATCATATGGCGGGTAGAAATTTCGCCACAAAAGATGCTGGATATAAACATCGTCAAATCGAACATTATTATATCCAACAATTACTGTATCTGGTGTGAAATATTCTTCAACGAGCATTTTCGCAAATTCGGCTTCAGTATAGCCCTCTTCAATCGTCTTTTGCGGACTAATTTTTGTCACCATTAAAGCACTTGGGCTTGGCAAAACATCATCGTTTAGTTTAATCAAAATATTAACAGGCTCACCGATTCGATTAAGGTTTTCATCTGTTCGCTGCCCTGCAAATTGCATAATTCGGTCGTTTTGCGGACTAAATCCACTGGTCTCTAAATCATAAAAAAAGAAAGTCTTCATGGTTATATTTTACTCTATCTGTCCATTTTTTTCAATTTTTCTTTACTTTTTAGTAATCTTACCTTACAATTATATCATACTGGCAATTGTGAAGACTAAATACCTTAATATGAAAGTAACACAAATACTAACCCTATAAACTATGACACTTATGGCGTCTTTTATTTAGGAAAGGATTTATGAAAGCAAAAAAAATTATTATCAATAATATAGAACTGCTCTATATAAAAAAACTCAAACCCCGATACTTTTCATCTGGAGTTTAATTTTAATGCGGGCTATAATCATTCACAAAAATCGCAAGTTCCACATATATTAGAACACCTATTTGCTACTTTCCCAAAAGAAACTAGCGAAAAATTCTTAAGATTTGGTGCCTATTCAAACGCCAATACTTTCTACGAACGAACAAGATTTTTTATCACATCACCAAAAGAGTTTTCGAAAGAATGTTTTGATATTTTAGTAAATTCAATTTCAAAAATGCCAAAATCTCAAGAAGATTTTGAAATTCAAAAGAAAATTGTTGAAACTGAAATTACAAATAAATCCATAAGGCCGTCAATTCAAATTTTCGAAAAAGCTTTAAAAGAAACTTTTCCAGACATAAAAGATACGCAAAAACATCTTAGCGAATTGGGATCTATAAATCTTACAGATATTCAGGAATTTTATCATAAAAACTATACCAAAAATAATCTTCGAATAATTATTTGCACTGATTTTTCAGATACTGAACTTGAATATTTTATTAAAGAAATCGACAAAATAAATCTACCTTCAGGAAAAGCACCGATTATAAATCTCCCCGCAATCAATCAAAAAGATTTTTCAACACTTCATAATTCAAAAACTGTTGATGAAATCTGTAAAATTTTTCATACAGATCAACCTCTAACTGAAAAAGAGCGAGCCGCATTTTATATTTTAATGTCGTATCTTTTTCGCCCAAAAATTGGCAAAGCCTTTTTACGAGGAAGGAATACAGGTATTTTATATGGGATTAATTTTAGTCCTCACCTTAATGCAATCCGAAATTACCCCTTCTTTGTGATCGGCTCAAAAATTAAACCAGAGAACAAAAACGAACTCGAAAAGATAATTAATGAGGAGTTTTCGAAAGTCAAAAATAATAAAATTGACATCCAAGCTTTTGAAGTGATTAAACAAAATATCAGAAATAGCGAAAAAATAACTCGCGAATCAACCGAAAAAATCGTAAATTTTTATCGTGAAGAATTTTTTACTTACGGAAGAGCTCGAGATTATCAAGAATCTTTAAAAATTCTTGATACGATATCAACTAAAGACTTAACACGTATTGCGAAAAAATTTCATTTCTAACAAAATACGATTGTAAAGTGTTAAACTTTTTATATTTTAATCTTCCCAATTCGAATCAACAAGCTCAAATTGATTACCTGAAATTGAAATTATGCTTGAATTTTCTGCACCCATTCGGCGGAGTTCATGTTCAATTCCCATTTTTCGCAAGATATCACGCAAGCGATTCACGCCGTGTATATTCATAAAATTAGTTCGGCGAGCAAATTTTTCAATTTTTTCACCATAAACTTCGAAAATATTTTCTTCTTCATTAAATTTAACCAACCAAGCCTTATTAATTTCATCTTGGGATAGAGATATTACGGCAATTTCTTCATTTTCTTCATCATTAGAATCAATTTCAGATTGTGAGTTCCTAAAATCTTCAACCTGTTTTCGGAGCGCACGAAGAACCTCTTTTAAACCTTGATGCGCACTCGAAGAAATCGCAAAAATCTGCGAGCCATCAGCCACCTTACGAAGTTTCGAAATTTGAAAATCAATCATTTCAGCATCCATTCCCTCCGCTTTAGTTAAAGCGATGATTTCAGGTCGGCCCAAAAGCTCGGGTTGATATTTTTTTAATTCTTCACGAATAATTTTATATTGTTCATCTGGATTTTCTTCATAAATATCAATCAAATGGAGCAAAACACTTGTTCGTTCAACATGACGTAAGAATGCATCGCCCAAACCTTTACCTTCGCTCGCACCTTCAATTAAACCTGGAATGTCCGCAATTAAAAGATTAAAGCCATCAATTTCTGCTACACCAAGATTTGGAGTAAGAGTCGTAAAAGCATAATTAGCGATTTCTGGTCGCGCGTTAGAAACAACGCTCAAAAATGTAGACTTTCCAGCATTCGGAAAACCGACTAGACCTACATCGGCAAGCAGTTTTAGTTCTAAATCAGCTTCAAAAGTTTCACCAGCTTCACCAAGTTCAGCGACACGCGGAGTTTGCCGAACCGAAGATTTAAAGTGAGCATTGCCAAATCCGCCATCGCCACCACGAGCAATAACAGCCTCTTCGCCATCAAACTTTAAGTCAGCTAAGACTTCCCCATCACGTTTAGCTAAAGTCCCCACAGGAACCTTGACAATTAAATCTTCGCCGGATTTTCCAGTCTTATTCCTTTTTGAACCATTTTCACCATTTTTAGCTTTGATTTCTGGCTTATAACGAAAATTCAAAAGCGTATTTAGATCTTTAGTTGCTCGAAAGATAACATCGCCGCCTTTTCCGCCATCACCACCATCTGGGCCACCTTTTTCGATGTAAAGCTCCCTTCGAAAACTGACCGCACCATTTCCGCCGCGGCCGGCCTGAACAAAAATCTTAGCTGTATCTACAAACATACATATATAATAACACAAAAAATATAAAAAATCCAATTTTAAATGAGCGCTCAAAACAATGACGCTCATTTAAATATTTTAGTGTATATAGTTCGAAACACTACTTGCCGGTACTGTTCGAGTTGTTACAACATTCAGTTTTCCAGCGTAATTCATATCTGAAACAGTGATTGTTCCATCAGAATTCACAGACTCAACAATAGCAACATGTCCATAACCCCATATGTATGAGTTTGCGTAAGCATTCCACTGAGCAATTGCACCTACAGATGGATCTTGGTCAACTTTATATCCAGCAGCTCTAGCACTAACTGCCCAAGTTGAAGCATTACCCCAAAAACTTCCGATGTCTGGACGGCGATTATATGCATACCAAGTACAGTTTCCCCAGGCATAAGCATTTCCAGCCTTAACATTGTAATTAGAAGATAGAGATACTGGTGATACATTCACAGAACTAGAAGATTTTCGAGAATTCGAAGTTGTAGAAGTTGAGAAGACCTTAGATTTAGGATTATAATCTGGTCGTTCTTCTTCAGGCAAGATACCGCCAGGAATTACAATCTCAACGCCTTCTTTAGGCTCTTCGCCATCTTTAAGCTTATTGTAAGAAATCAATCTCTCTAAATTGGCTTGGTATTTTTCTGCTACAGATTTAATATTATCGCCAGATTTAAATCGATGGATAATTCCGTCTACAGGCAGAATCCTTAGTTCCTTATTAGCTTCAACTTTATCACCTTTCAAGCCATTAACCCATTTAATAGTTTGAGCAGTGATACCATATTTATCAGCAATTGCTTGAATAACCTCTTCTGAAGTCGTAGTGTATTTAATGATTTCACGTTTTTCAGAAGAAACCTCAAGAACTTTAGGCTTTTCAACAGAAGCAGCAGCTTGAGGTGAATCCTGAAGTATCGCAGTAGATGTTGAAAGGCTCGCCACAGAAGATGCGATTGCTAAATCAGCAGACTCAGCAAGATTAGCAACAACACCAGACTCCGTAACTTTGTCTGCTACAGAATATTTCTCATTACTATTTTGAGTATTTTCAACAGAATTTGAATTAATTTGATTGTTTAACTCAGTCGATTTTTTAATATCTGGCTGACTACCACCAAATACGGCAACCATAACCACAATAATAAAAATAGAAGAATAAACAACAGTTGATTTTAAACTTAGTATATTAATTATCTTTGAAAAAGTAGAATTAGAAACTTTATTATTTCTACTTTGTATAATTTCAATTTTAGGAGATTTAACTCCTCGTTTTTGACTACAAATAATCTTTCTCCCGCGAACACATTACTGTGATGCACTACCTTAATAATACCCTTTCTTTTCGAAAATTAGCATAATGTCGACCTTTTTTAATTAATATTATAGAGTTAAACGAATGCTATAAAGTATTTTCTGGTAGGTGCCTTAACATAAAAATGTACAAAACATCATTCTTATATTAATTTACATATAAAATTCTATCAAATATTAATAAAATTGTCAAGCTTAATCACAAAATCAAGCACTTTTTTGCACAATATTTTTTAATATTATCTTGATGCTCTATATCTGTTCTACCGTAGTAAGTCTTGTCATCATCTCCGCTCAAAAAGAATAAATAATCATGATCAGTCGGAGAAGCCGTCGCCTTAAGAGCAGACAGCCCTGGTGTTGCGATTGGAGTAGGTGTTAAACCTTTATATTTTCGAAGATTATAAGGGCTATCTAAATTTGGAGTTCTTTCAACGCCTATTTTATCCGCAATATATTGATATGTCACATCTGAGCCAAGCGTCATCCCAGCTTTAATTCTATTATAGAAAACACCTGCAACTTTTTGTTGATCTTCGAAATCGCTCAAGGTTTCTTTTTGAACCATTGAAGAAAGTGTGATTCCTTCATATAAACTCAAACCTTTTTGTTTGAATTTATTCTCAAGGTTTAATTCTTTAATTTTAGCTTCAAAGTCTGCAAAATATCTCCGCAAAATATTTTCAACTCTTGTTCTTTTCTTAAAATTATGAGTTTGGCCATAAAGAAAACCTTCA
>CAUUHI010000019.1:0-8407 GCA_963544935.1 uncultured Saccharimonas sp. (SeqCode)
GGCGGTCTTCTTCGCTTTTAACTTGTTATAGTTCCCTAACAATTTAGACTATGATATATTTTATCGAGCTTGCCATTGTCAAAAGGGGAGGTTATAGTTCCCTAACAATTTAGAATATGATATAATTTCGCACAATGGTAATACCTACCATACCTAGTTATAGTTCCCTAACAATTTAGAATATGATATAATACTTACTAAAAACCCCATCTGTTGCGATGGGGTTTTTAGTTTAAAAAAATGAAAGTTGATCGTTTGAAACACACCTTTCCTGCACGGTTTTTTTACCAGCAATCACATACATATTCGTAAATTGATGCTCTGTTAAATAAATCAGACGAATTGAACCAACATCTGGCGCATTTCTCTTAACACGATTCATATGTTTTTCAGCAACATCCCTATTCGGGCAAAGCCTCGTGTAAACACTATACTGCAACATATTAAAACCATCTTTTAGTAAGAAGTTTCGAAAACGTGTTGCCACTCTTCTTTCTTTTTTACTACCCGTAGGTAGATCAAAAAATACCGCTACTCTCATAAATTTATATGCCATCTTTCCTCTTTTTATTTTTATTTTTTGTTTTATTTTTATATTTTTGGTAACTCTAAATTGTTTGAATATTTCTTCGAAATGCAATCAATAAAACTTTCAACCGTAATCTCGATTGCATTTTTAATTGCAAATTTTTTACCCTTAATTTCAACTCGAAATTCCAAAACCTCAAGTAAGATTTGGCGTTCTTCTTTTGAAAGAGCCGAATCTTCTTTTTCGAACCCACGCAAACCAAATTTTTTAAGCACGAATAGATCAATTAGCGGGCGATACGCTTCAATCAGGTCGTCCGCTAGATTAAAGCTATTTAGTTCATTATGATGAAAAATACCTTGCGAAACTACCAGCCCACGAGCCGCCAAATGCCGCGCCAACCCCGTGCGAACAAGTGCATAGCTGTAATTCAACGCCGAATTATACCACATTGGTCGACGACGAGTTGCATCATCAAGAAGCTGTGAAAAGTAGTCGCGTGCGGCTAAAGACTCACGATTAGTGGAATCTCCAGATTTAACTTCATTTGCACATTTTTGAAGATATTCATCATTTAAGCCAAAATATTTTAAAACGTCAGCCTGATTAGAAATTTTTCGAATAATATTATTCTGCCAAATCTGTTTTTTGAGTGGAATCTTCATCTCAATTTGCATGCGAGATGTTTTAGCTTGCCGCGAATGTTGAGAATATGGCAAAACTATGGTTGCAGGAAGATGTTTCTGATCACAAATTACAACGCTCACTGCTCGAGAAGAGAGCTCATTTAACAAATTCGTGGTTAAGTTTACGCAATAATTATCAATTATTAACGAGTCAATATCTTCAATCGGAATCGAAACGTCTTCTTCTTGCGAAATTAAGAGTTGGTTGTTTTTAACACTTAGTCGAGCGGGATTTTCGATAGAAATAATGCGCCACGCCATTAAATCCACCTGTAGTTATCGCCAAGAACGGAGATATCATAGCGTTCTATAAAGGTTATTGTACCGCGACCAATATGTTTAAGCGATAAGTTATCTTTGGATGTTTGATCATGGTTCATTAGGTTTAAGGTTCCATCCGCTATACCGTATTTAACGTAATACCCCTCAACAATCTTATTCCCTGTATAAATCCGCACATAATCATTTGGATACAACGAAAATTGCTTAACAAATCCATTTTCTTCAGTCGCAAAAATCTTACCGTTTTCATCACGGATTTTATTGAAATCGGCTTTTTCTGCCGTGCTTCGCCCATTTGGTGTTGGTAAAATTTCAACTTTTTTAGCATTCAACAGATGCGCATAAATTGGCGAAAAATAGTACTCAAACTCGCCCTTATAATTTTTGCGTTTAAACACATCTAATCGAATCGTGTCACCATTATTAACAAAAGCCTTACCTTTATTAATTAAGAAACCACTTTTTGAATTTTGCGTGTCATAAACCTTAATTGAGCGAACAATATTACCGCAACCACTATTTTTTGTTGGTTTATAAACTGGGTTACTTGGGTCGCCAAAAGCTTTTTCTGGTTTATTATCAAACTCATTTAATCGTGCTTTTAAGATCTCATACAAGGCTGGATCTGTTTCGCGAACTGGCGAATTGTGAAGTGTTTTTAAATCTACATTTATTAATCGAACTCGTTGCTTTCGCGCTATAGCCAGCTTTCCTTTCGAATCTACATATCCTTTAACAATTTTCGGTGAACGAATTGTTTCCTTATTAATATTACCCTTTCCTGAACGTTTTGGCATTCTCGAAACAAAAATAGGCGTCGTTTTGTTTCGAAATTCTTCATCATAATTTTCAAGGCCAATTAGTTCGTTGCGAAGCTCCATTGGTGATTCATAATGAGCGGTTCTTTTTCGAACTTCTTTTCCAAAATCTTTCCACGGCTCAATATCTTCAAAAGTTTGTTCGAAATCTGCTCGACTAAAAATTTCACCCGTTATTTTATCAATAACTTCATCTTCCGCCGAATATTTAAAGAGTTCAAAATATTTGTTCAAGCGTGAAATTTTTTGAATAACACTTTGGTCGATTGCAGCAATTATGCAGGCATCCGTAGCGTGATGAAGGTTGTTTTCTTCGCGATCCTTTGAGCCCACACGCCAAATACGACGCAAATAAGAAGTTATTGAACCATTTGGAACAATCACTCGCTGAGCGGGATTTTCATTCTCAAATTTAGCAAATTTCAAATTCTTACGAAGATATCGGCTTAAGAACTTTGAAATATATCGCGTATCATTTAACGCACGGCTATTCCAATCTTCTTTTGGTGAAACTTTCGCAAGCAATCGTTCTTTCTTTCGAAAAGGAAGATTCATTGAATTTATGCGTGCTTCAAAATCAGCCCATCGGCTTTCATTAGTACCCCAAGCTTCGAAAGGTATTAAATTACCTTTTTGTCGATTTTCTTCAGTGAAAACTAAAACTTTATTCATTAAGCTATCATTTCCACAGCGAGAAAATGGAATAATGTGGTCAATTTCGGCATAATGCTCATTAGAAAATAGATTTTCTAAAACAAGACTTTTTCCAGAATAAACGCATTTTCCATTTTGTTGTTCATAAAGTTTAAACTTGGTAATTTGTAGGCCGGTTGGCGAAAGAACATTAAACTCGTTTTTGAGTCGCTCTTTAATGCTTTCGTTATAACTGGCATTTTCATCTTGAGTTTTTTTAATTTTATTGCGTTCTTTGAAGTTTTTAGCTAAATCACTTGCGGCTTCAATTTTAATTTGATATGGTGCACCGTATTCTCTAATAATGGCGTTTACAACTTTAATAGTCTGCGAAACTGCTCTTTTGACAACAGGATTTGTAATTTGAGCTGATTCTTCTTTTGAAAGTGGAGGAAGCTTATTTTTATCCCCAGAAAGCTGTTGTTTTGTATTATAGCCTACATTTTTTAACGCATCAGAGTATATATTACCTTTCAATAAAAATGGCAAGATTTTTCTAAGCGCCTTAAATGACAAATGGCCAAAACCGCTAACATTAATCATCATCAATGCTTCAACTGCATCTTCGCTTAAATTAAACTTCGAGATCTCTTTTCGCAAATTTTCATCATCTTTATTACATGAAAGAATTTCGCCAAGTTCATCTAGCATTCTATAATTATTGTCACAAACTTTTTGCCAATCTTCTGGAGTGTTTGAAAGAGCAGCTTTAACCTTATGATAAAAAGAAAGTTCACCAAATTTATTTTCTTCACCATTATTTTTGCTATCTTTTTTAATCTCGCCCCGGATCATATTTATTGGAAAGCTAAAGTTTTCATCTTTTTTATAGCCCAAAACTTCACGGATGTGTTGATATTTCAGCACTTTAATATCCTTAGCTTTTTCAATAACTTTTGAAATTTCTTCTTCCGTTAGACCGCGTTCCTCTTTGTTTATCACAACTCTTAAGTGTGATAAGTTTTCCGCCAAACGAAACATCTCAAAACTATAGCTCGCTTTTGGTGCACGAGATTCAGATTTCTCGAGATTACATTTTCCGCGCATTTTCATAATTAATTCACTAGTCATAAATGGACGTTGTGAAAAAATTCCGTTAAAGTTACCTTCCTTCTCATTTCCAAAAAGGAGAAAATTAATCTTTTCATCTGAAAGATTCAAGCCAAATTCTTCCTGAATTTTTAAAATAAGTTTCACCTCATCTTCGAAATTCGCCCGCACGAAAGAATTGCTGTAATCTTCAGCTTTATTCCTTTTGTGAGCTATAAATTTTTCATTCGAATTTAATGCACTAGCAACAGTTTTATACTCTTTGAGTAACTTCTCGTTTTTTGAAATCGCTGAAAGAACTTTCGAATTTTCCTTATCGTTTTCTTCGGCAGATTTTCGATTGCTTTTATATCCACGGCGTTTAGCAATGTGATATAAACCAATAAAGAGTTCCTCGTTCGAGATCTTCTCATTCAACGCCTTTTCTCGAATTTTATATGGATCAAGTTTATTTTCTGGTTTTAAAAGCTCTTCAATTTGCTCTTTAGTTAATAGATTATTATCTCTGAAGAATCTTTTAATAAAATTTAACCGCTGACGGCGACGTTTTAGCCTTCTTCTTGCTGAGCGAGCCGTTCGCCGAGCTTCAGACAGACTTTTACCATCTTTCGGGTTTTCTGGTTTTTCGAAAATCCGAACGCCAACTTTTTCGATTCTTTTATTATCTTCATCGATTATAGCCCAACCAATTGAGGTCGTACCTATATCTAAACCTATTGAGTACTTCATAACTCTATTATAAGATAATAAGTTTTTTTATTCAACATAAAGATAATCCACCCTTTAAGATTTAAGGATGGATTAGAGCTTTGCCTTAGGTTCGGATAATAGAACTCTCAACCGTAGCTGCACAGTGTGAAACTGCCGCTCTTAGTTGCTAAGATTATTATAGAAACCTAACGATTTAGAATATGATACAATCCTTACTTAAGGGACTGTCCTTATACAGTATACATCTAAATAAAATTATTGTCAATACAAAAACACGCTTTTTTTTAGCTTAGCGTGCATAATATGTAACTTCATCAATTAACGGTAAAGGTCGCCCGCACCACATCTGTAAAAGTCGGCCATCATCGGCGATTGCTAAGATTGTCGGATATTCAACAATATCATAAGCTTGCAAGAAAAATTGATTCCTACCATCATCTGGGTTTATTTGCTCAATTTCGAGCCCAGTTTGCCTTTTGAAATCATCAATATATCCTCGAACTTCACGGCCATGATCGCTAGCATCTTTATAAACTACTACAATTCTCATTTTCTTCTCTAACCTTCAATAAAATCTCTTCGAAATCTTCAACTGTTTCAAAACCATTGAAAACACTTGCGAAACGAATATACGCAACTTTGTTAATCTCAAACAAGACCGAAAGAACCGTTTCGCCAATCTGGTGTGAAGAAACTTTACTTGATTTTTGAAGAAGTTCATTCTCGACGCGATTAATAATTTCTTCAACTTGAAGATCAGAAATAAACTTTCCAATTGAACGAATAATTGAGCTTTTAAGCTTTTCACGGCTAAAATCCTCACGACCACCGTGTGACTTCATCACAACAATTCGTGGTTTTTCGATCCGCTCATAGGTGGTGAAACGAGTACCATCTGGCGCAACTCGGCGGCGGCGCACAGATTGGCCGTCAACCGACATTCTACTTTCCAAAACTTTTGTTTCGTCAAGTTTAAATTCCATTAATCTTCCTTTTTATTACGTTTTCGGCGTCGCAAAAATGCAGGAATATCGCTTTCGTCCTTTTCTTCTTCGTCTTGAGCCCAAATATTTTTAGTTTCGATATCACTAGCAAAATCTTCGGCTGAAGTTTTTTCTTCATTATTTAATTCCATATCAATTGCGTTAGAAATTGTATGGTTAATTTCTTGCGCTTCAGTATGTTCGTCTTCTAGATTAAAAGTTTTCGAAACAGCACTTTCGAGCGAATTTATTACAGGCTCATTATAATCACGGTCAAAACCAGTTGCAACAACTGTGATAATCAATTCATCTTCAAGCTCAGGTTTAAGTGTTGCACCAAAAATAATATTCGCATCTGGAGCAACGGCACCAGTAATAATTTCAGCCGCCTCCTGAATCTCGCTCATACTCATATCATAGCCACCAGCAACATTGAATAGAACACCACGTGCGCCATCAATAGAAACCTCAATCATTGGGCTTTCGATAGCTTGTTCGGCAGCTTTTTGAGCACGATTATCGCCACTCGCACGGCCAATTCCCATCAAAGCAGAACCAGCATTGCTCATGATTGACTTAACATCTGCGAAGTCAAGGTTAATTAAGCCATGCTCAGTAATAAGTTCGGAAATACCCTGAACACCTTGTCGAAGAACATCGTCAGCAATTTTAAAAGTTTCAAGAAGTGGCAAATTCCTATCAACAGTTTGAAGAAGACGATCATTTGGGATTGTTATTAAAGTATCAACCGCAGCAGCAAGCTTTTCAATTGCCCAATCAGCATTAGTTTTGCGTTTTGCGCCTTCGAAAGTGAATGGACGTGTTGCAACACCGATAACCAAAATTCCCATTTCACGAGCAATTTCAGCCACAACATGACCAGCACCAGAACCAGTTCCACCACCAGCACCAATGGCGATAAATACCATATCGGCGCCATCAAGAGCCTCGCGAATTTCTTCTCGAGATTCAAGAGCGGCACTCTCACCAACGATCGGATCAGCACCAGCACCTAAACCGTTTGTAGTTTCACGACCAAGGTGGATTTTCTTGTCAGCCTTTGATTTATATAAAGCTTGAGCATCAGTGTTCATCGCAATAAACTCGATGTTGTTCAAACCAACATCTTTCATTCGATTAACGGCGCTTCCACCGGCACCACCGATACCTACAACTTTAATTTTAGCAAAAGTTTGAACTTCATTTGGTATAATTTCTGGCATTTCTTCTCCTTAATCTACTCCCATTATATCACTTTATTGTTTTTTCTTGAATAATTTTGCAAAAAATCCGATTTTCGCTGGTTCTTCATCTCTATAACTATTATATCTCGAAGTATTATCACGCATTTCGATCAACAAACCGACTGCAGCAGAATACTCGAGCGTTTTAACCTTTTCAGAAACCGTATTGTCAATTCCATTTTTACTAATCTGCACTGCAAGCTGAAGATATTTTTTTGCAAATGTATCAATTCCTTTAAGAGCTGCTCCACCCCCAGTTAGTACAGCGCCACCAGGTAATTGATTTTCAAGGCCAGACTTTCGAAGAACCTTTCGAACCTCCTCAAAAATTTCTTCAACTCTCGCCTCAATAATTTCATCAATTTCTTGCGTATTAAAGCTGTAATGTTCACGACCATGTTTTACGACAATATCACTATTATCTTCTCTTTCGAAGGCAAAACCGTGCTTAATTTTAATTTCTTCAGCAACTTCTGGAGAAACTTTTAGCCCAATCGCAAGGTCGTTAGTAATATTTATTCCTCCGAGCGGAATATTTTCAATGAATTGCAAATTGCCGTCTTCGAAAATCACAACACCGGTTGTTGAAGCCCCCAAATCAATAACAACAACGCCATTTTCTTTTTGGTTTTCAGTTAGTACAGCCCGAGCTGAAGCTACCACACTTGGAATGTATAAATTCGAAGAAATATCAAGCCGCTCCAGAATATTTTCAACATTTTCAACTTGTATTCTTGGTGCAGAGATTGCGTTTCCGTAAACCTCAAGCCGTGTTCCAACCATTTCGAAAGGATCAGCAATCCCTTCTTGATTATCAACATTATAATAATAAGGTATAAACTTCAAGATTTCTCGATTTTCTGGGATTTTGCCGATCAATGCAACATCTTCAACTCGGTCAATATCCTCATCACCAACCAAGCCTTTTTCCGAGTTCACTGCAACCATTCCGTCTACTTTTGTACTCAAAATTTGCACGCCATTAACGCTCACAGCTGCTCTTTCCGTTTTATAGCCGCTCATGCGTTCAGCTTCAGCAAGAGCTTTATCAATCGCACGATAAACATTTTCTGGATGCGTGATAACACCTTTTTTAAGTCCAGAATTTTCAGCCGATCCAAGCCCCAAAATATTTGGCGAACCATCTCTATCAAAGTTCGCAATAAGCACGCGAACCTTGCTTGTTCCAATATCTATTCCTACCGCATATCGAGAATTCTCATTCATAGTTCTATTATACCGTTAATGCTAATTTTTAGCAAGAGTAAAAATAATAAAACCAACAAAATTTATATTTTTATTTCAAAGCAGAATATAAAAATAAAAAAGCACCCTCGCAGTAGATGGGTGTTTTTTAAAAAATAATTTCTGGTGCTGGGAGAAAGATTCGAACTTTCGAAGGCATCTGCCG
>CAUUHI010000020.1:0-8379 GCA_963544935.1 uncultured Saccharimonas sp. (SeqCode)
AAATATTCATTCTTTAATTTTATCACTTATTAATTTAAAAATAAAGCTTTTAAACCTTTTTAAGGCCATTAAAATATGATAAAATATAAATACTTATGCTTGAAAAAATATTAAAACCATTTTTTAAAATTCGACATTATTGGCAATATATTTCTTTTAATGAAATGGCTGTTTTGTATATTTCAAAAAATATGCGAGTTTTCGCGGTAAAATTAACAAGCACTTTTAGCCTAATTTATATCTATAAGTTTGTGCATTCAATTTGGATTATTCCCGTTTGCATTTTAATCCATTATATTGCAAAATTTGTAGGTTCGATAATTGCTCTTTTCTATATTTCAAAAAATGGTCCAAAGCATGGAATGTTGCTTGCAAATATTTTGTATATCCCAGCTTTAGTTTTAATGGCTTCAATGGAACTTTTTGGTAAGGATTTAGGTTTAATCGTAGCTTTAACGGGTGTTATTTTTAAAGGAATTTCAGTTTCGATTGAGAATCTTTCTTACAATGTCAATTTTTCGAAAGCTAAAAATGTTAAAAAAGTTGGCAAACAGCTTGGTTGGGCGTATATTTTAGAAAATTTATCAAGCAGTATTACGCCTGCAATTGGTGGTTTTTTTGCGATATTTTTTGGTGTAGAGAAGCTTTTCATAGTTTCATCTGTTATATTGGTTTTGACTACAATTCCTCTGCTTGCAACTAAAGAAAAAGTTAAAATTAATAAAAAATTGAGCTTTAAAGGTTTTCCTTGGCGGAATTATAAACATTTTTTGGTTATCTGTTTTAGTTGTGGGATGATGTGGAACTCTTTATTTATTTGGAGCTTTTTTGCGCCGGTCTTTTTAATTAAAGGTATTAATTCTTACGGTTCAGCTGGAGTTTTAGCCTCTATTTCTTCAATTTCAGCATTGGTAGCGGCTTTTATTTACGGTAAAATTATAGATAAAAATAAAGAGCGTGGTTTATTGAAGATTAATTCGATCATTTTGGGAATAGTTTATTCGATTCGAACTTTCATTTTTGTGAACCCCATATCTATTGGAATTTCTGAAATATTCGCAGGAATTTCATTAAGTGGCTTCAATATGGCAAATTTTAAGGGGTTGTATAGCGAAGCTGATGAATCTGGAATGCGAATTCAGTATTTATTCCTCTACGAATTAGGAACAAATATTGCTTCAATTTTTAGTTCATTTATACTTTTAGGGTTATTTTTTGCGTTAAATAGTGTTGACTCTTCGGGCAAAATATCGATGCAGATTACGATTATAGTTTCAAGTCTTGCAGCTTTACCTATGACTTTCGTGAATTACCGTATTTATCGAAATAAAAAACGTCAGTTCCAAGAATGATGAAACCTAAAGCTCATATTAACCGATTTTATCTTAATTTTGTATTTTTTGGTGGAATTATTTTTGGCACTATTTTTTCAGTTTTTTCGAAAAATACAAGTCTTAAATCAATTGTTTGGCTAATTTTAGCAATAATTTTATTCTTATTCTCTTGGATTTTTGCTCGGAAGTTTTGTTTAATTTTAGCCTTAATTGCCGGAATTTTGCTTTCTTTATGGCGAGGTTCAGTTTATAATTTCGAAAATTTAAAGATCGCACAAAATATTAAAAAAGATGTAACTGTTCGAGCTACTGTTCTTGAAGATCCAGATCTTAAGGAAGATGGAAGCTTAAAAATTCGTGCAAAAGTTATAGCAATTTCGAATGAACAATTTAATGGAAAGGCTTTTATTAGCTTAAAAACAAATCAAAAAAATCGTAGGAGCGATGAGATTTTAGTAAAAGGGAAAATTTCTGAAGGTTTTGGTGATTTTGCGATTTCAATTCATCGAGGAAGACTTATAAAGATTAGCCCAAAGAGTGATTTTATCCGCGATATGCGAGATTCTTTCGCTGAAGGAGTTCGAAAATTCATTCCTTCACCAGAGGTTGATTTGGGGCTCGGCTATCTTTTAGGCCAGAAAAATTCTTTGCCGGAGGAGATTTCTAAAGCCTTAACAATCACAGCTTTAACGCACATTGTGGTTGCGAGTGGATATAATTTAACTGTTTTAGTGATGGCGGCCCAGCGGGTTTTTAATAAAATTTCAAGAAAGATAGCTTTATTTGTGGCGATTTTACTGGTTTTAGGATTTGTTTTTGTAGTTGGATTTACGCCATCGATGATTCGTGCAGGGATTGTGGCGATTTTTGGTTTAATTCTATGGTATTTTGGTAGAAAAACTCGAGCACATTTTCTTCTAACTTTTGTAGCGGCGATAACTTTAATTTTCGAACCTTCTAACTTACTTAATCTAGGCTGGCAATTATCGTTTGCTTCATTTTTTGGCGTTTTGATTCTTTCGCCACTATTACAAAAAATCTTTTTCGAAAAGCCAGAAAAGCTAAATTCTGCTTTAAAATTATTTTTTGAAACTTTTAGTGCTCAAATTGCAACACTCCCGCTGATAATTTTCACTTTTGGTGCGGTTAGCGTAATATCAATATTTGCGAATATGCTAATTTTGCCGTTTGTGCCAAGTGCGATGCTTGCAACTTTTTTAACGGGAATTTTTGCAATATTTTCACCAATTGCTCATTTTTTTGGCTTTATTGCAGAATTAATTTTAAAATATTCAATTTTTATAATTGGTGAGTTTTCAAAAATCAAAGGAGCGCAGTTAGAAATTAGCTTTGGCTTCAGTGAAATGCTAATTTGCTATTTTTGCTTGATTCTGGCAGTTATTTTGCTTAATTTTAGGCTTCGAAAGGACAAAATACTTGGTATTTTGAATGAATCCTGAAACGTGATATAATTATATTATTATGAATTTCGAAAAAGAAATAAATTCAACAGATGAAATGATTGCTTTCGGTGAAGAGATTGGTAGGCAAATTTCTGAAGGAAGGGTTCTAGAACTTATTGGTGATGTTGGTGCCGGGAAAACTACTTTTACAAAAGGTTTGGCAAAAGGTTTGGGTATTTCCGAAACGGTTCAAAGCCCGACTTTTACGATATCACGAGTTTATGAAGGCGAGAAACTAAAGCTTTCGCATTACGATTTTTATAGATTAAATGATTATGGAATTATGGAAATGGAGCTTGCTGAAAATTTAAATAATCCAAAAAATGTAACAGTGGTTGAATGGGCTGGTAATCTAGCTGAAATTTTACCAAAAAAACATTTGAAGCTGGTTTTTGAAAGTTTAAATGAAAATCAAAGAAAAGTTAAAGTGAGAGAAGTGCAATGATTTTATTTCTAGATACATCGACAGAGAGATGCAAAATTTGGCTTGATGAAAACTTTTTCGAAAAAGAACTAGGCCGAAATATGGCGCGAGATATTCTGGCTTTTTTAGAGGAATGTTTGAATTCTGTTAGCAAAAAATATGAAGATTTTACTGGACTTGGTTTTTTTGCGGGGCCAGGGAGCTTTACGGGATTAAGAATTGGAGCTTCAGTTGCAAACACTTTAACTGATGGCTTAGAAATTCCAGTTGTCGCAGTGAAAAGTGATGAGAATTGGCGAGAAATTGCTTTCGAAAGCTTGAAAAATGGTAAAAATGATAAAATTGCGCTACCTTTTTATGGTAGAGATGCAAACATAACAAAACCGAGGACGTAATGAAAAATAGAATTTTGGTAATTATTGGAAAAATTATTCAGGCGATTTCAAGATTAAAAGGTGGCGGTTCGGCGTTGCCTGGGCTTGTTATGGAAAAAATTAATCCGAATTTTATTTCGAACATGCTAAAAGGCTTAAAATATGGTGTTGTAGTAATTAGCGGTACTAATGGAAAAACTACAACTACAAAAATGGTTGTTGAACTACTCGAAAGCCAAGGATTAAATGTATTTTCGAATAAAACTGGTTCAAACTTTGTTCGTGGCGTGGGTGCGGCAATTCTTTCTGAAGCTAATTGGAGTGGTAAGCTTGAGGCTGATATTGCTGTTTTAGAACTTGATGAAGCTCATGCAACTCATTTTGTAAATTTAATTCAGCCACGATATTCACTTCTTCTAAATGTGATGCGTGACCAGCTCGATCGATTTGGTGAAATTGACTATACTGCAAAATTATTGCATAAGATTGGTGAAAATACTTCTGGTTCAGTCGTTTTAAATGCTAACGATAATTTTTTGGGTAAAAAGGAATTTTCGAAAGATTTTTCAAAAGTCGTTAAGTTTGGATTTAACCAAAAATTGGCAGATTTTTTTCCAAATGATGATGAAATTCATCTAAAAAATTCTAAAAAATCACGTCGAAAAATTTCAGCAAATGTTTTGCTTGAGGATTTTTTGAATAATACTGCAAAAATTTCTTGGAGTGGAAGAACTGATGAGTTTAAGCTCAAAATTGGTGGGATTCATAATATTTTAAATTTAACTGCTGCGATCGCTTTGGTTGAAGAAATTCTGAATGCTGAAAAACTTAAAATCAATCGACAAAAAGTAATTTGCGCGGCAGAGAAAATTCAGCCAGCTTTTGGTCGAGGCGAGAAAATAAAAATTAATGGTAAAGAAATTGAGATTATATTAGTTAAAAATCCGGCTGGTTTTCGAATAAATTTGCGAAATTTTGAGCCTGATAAATATGATACAATGATTGCAATTAATGATAATTATGCAGATGGCCGTGATATGAGCTGGCTTTGGGATGTAGATTTTTCAGTCTTGAAGCATGCTGGCGTTCAATCAATTTCAGGTAATCGAGCTTATGATATGGCGCTTCGACTTTTTCATGATGATGTTGATTTTGAAGAAGATAATGTGAATCTTGATATCGCTGAATCTGTTATTGATTTTATCGAAAAAGGAAAAAAAGATAAGCGGATTTATGCAACTTATACGGCAATGTTGGAAATTCGAAAAGAACTTTCGAAAATTTCAGAAGTGGAGAAAATTTTATGAATTTAAAAATTTTGTGGCTTTATGCTAAAAACATGAATATTTACGGTGATTATGGCAATATTTTAGCATTAAAAAAACAGATGGAACTTCGTGGAATAAAATACGAAATTATTGAATACAATCCCGGAGATGATTTTCCTGATGATGTTGATATTATTATTGGCGGGGGTGGTCAGGATTCGGGCCAGAGCCAAATTCAAAATGATTTGCTGAAAATTGCACCGAATTTACGAAAGCTTGCCAAAAAAGGTGTACCAATGCTAATGGTTTGTGGATTGTACCAGCTTTTTGGTGATTATTTTGAAACTGTAAATGGTAATAAAATCAAAGGGATTTGCTTATTTAAGGGCGTTAAAACGGTTGGTGGTGAACAGAGAATGATTGGCAATATTGTTGAAGAATCTGATCAGTTTGGTGAAATTATTGGTTATGAAAACCATAGTGGAAAAACTTATCTTTCGAAAGAGAATGAGCCATTGGCACGCGTTAAAAGTGGTGCAGGAAACACGCCTGACGGAAATTTTGAGGGTGCGATTTATAAAAATGTGATCGGAACATATTTGCACGGCTCGATTTTACCAAAAAATCCAAAAATTTCGTTATTTTTAATTGAACAAGCTTTGAAAAATAAAGATTATGAAATGCCTAAAGTTCTTTATAAAAATATTCGAAAAGCAAATTTGCTTGATCAAATTACCAGAAATGCACGCGAAATTGCTAAAAAATGTCCACGATAATACTTGATTTTTAGATTATAATTTGGTAAAATGGTTTGGTATTGGGATGTCGCCAAGTGGTAAGGCACCAGGTTTTGGTCCTGGCATTCGGGGGTTCGAATCCCTCCATCCCAGCCAAGATAAAATGTTTATTTTAAACGCTTTATCTTGGCTTTTTATTTTTAATAATGTATTGACGTAAATCTATTTTTTTACAAGATATATCTTTCCATTTAGATTTTTTAATAAATATTAAGGTAAACTAAAAAATCACTAATCTTGCGAAAAGTGATTTTAAATAATTTCTTTTTTGGTGATCTTACCGGGAATCGAACCCGGATTGCCAGGATGAAAACCTGGTGTCCTAACCGTTAGACGATAAGACCATTGAGCTGAGCTTTGGGGTGATAAAGCAGCAACTCGTTTTAATTATAGCAAACTTTAAAAAATAATGCAACCCCTTTTTTAATAAAAATAAAAGTGGTATAATATATAAGTATGGAAAATAATGTTTACAAACGAACAAAAATTTTGGCTACGATCGGCCCAGCAAGCGATAGCCCTGAAATGATCGAAAAACTTATTAACGCAGGCATTAACGGAGCTCGATTGAACTTCTCTCATGGTTCGTATGAAGAGCACGCTGCAAAAATTAAAGCAGTTCGCGAAATTAGCAAAAAGCTAGGTCGTGAAATTGCAATTTTACAAGATTTGCAAGGTCCAAAGATTCGTCTTGGAGATATTGTAGATAATCGTTTTGAAGTTAATGAAGGTGATGAATTGGTTCTTGACTACGCAATTCAGCAGCATGATGGTTCGGCTAATTTGCCAGTTCAATACAACTTGGCCGAAAAGGTTAAAGTTGGTGAGCCTGTTTATATCTTTGACGGTAAGGTTCGAACAGAAGTTATTGAAGTTCCCTCAAATACTGCAATTAAATTGCGAGTTTTGAATAAAGGAACTTTGATGAGCCGAAAAGGCCTAAACTTGCCAGATACAGACTTTGGCGGTGATGTTATTACTGAAAAAGACATGCGGGATCTTGAATTCGGTGCAACTCAAGATATTGATTACGTAGCAATGAGCTTTGTGCAAACTGCTGAAGATATTGAAAATGTTCGTCAGCTTCTTGTAAGCCATAATAGCGAAGCGCAAGTTATTGCGAAAATTGAAACTAAAAAAGCTGTTTCTGATGAAGAACTTGAAAAAATTGTTCTTGCTGCTGATGGTGTGATGATCGCTCGTGGTGATATGGCTTATGAAGTTGCTCCAGAAGTTGTGCCAATTATCCAACGAAAAGCTGTTGCTCTTTGTCGAAAGCATGGAAAAATTTCAATTGTTGCAACTCAAACAATGGGTTCAATGGTTGATAATCCACAACCTTCTCGTGCAGAAGTTTCTGATGTTGCTAACGCTGTAATTCAAGGTGCTGATGTTGTAATGCTCTCAGACGAGTCTGCAACTGGTAAATACCCAGAAGAAACTGTAAAAGCGATGCGTGATGTTATTATGTATACTCAAGAACACGCAGCAGTTTCGCCAATTGATGATATTGTTGAGCGCGGTGAAGATGAAGCTTTAAATGCAATTTCTCTTGCTGCAGTTGAACTTGCTGAACAAATTAATGCCGACGCATTGATTGTTGAAACAAAATCTGGACAAACTGCTGCAACTGCTGCCGCAAACCGCCCAGCACTTCCAATTTATGCTGTAACAAGCTCCAATCGTGTTGCTCAACAACTTGGTTTGAATTATGCGACCCGAAGCTTCATCCGCCCAGATGGTGAATTTGCTGGTCTTGAACTTGCAAAAGAACTAAAAGCTAATGGAACATTTGGTGTCAAAGAAAAAGCAACAGTTGTTATTGTTTCTGGCCGTCAACCTGGATTAGTTGGTGGAACCGATACAATTCGCGTTCGAACAATCTAATTTTATAAAATAAGATAAGCGTTTCAAGTAGGGAACGCTTATTTTTATTTATATTAAATCAAATAAAATTAGCCGATCTTTCGAAAGGCTAATTTTAGATTTTATTGTGTAATTACTGTTCCAAGATTTTTCGAAATTGCATCCTGAGCATTTTCGAGGCTCGTAATAACTGCTTTTCCACCAGTTTTTGCGAATTTTAGTGAAGCTTGGACCTTTGGCAACATTGAGCCTGCACCGAATTGGTTTTCGTTAATATATTTCTCTGCTTCTTCTGTTGAAATTACACCCAAAGCTTGTTGATTTTCTTTTCCATAATTAATCATCGCGTTATCAACACCGGTTAAAATTAATAGTGTATCGGCGTTAATTTTTTCAGCCAAAAGCTCTGCGGCGAAGTCTTTATCAATCACAGCGTCAACTCCTTCGAAAGAATTTTCTCCATTTGAAATCACTGGAATTCCACCACCGCCGGCCGCTATAACAATTGCGCCAGTTTTCATAAAGTCAATAATCGCATCACTCTCAAGAATATGGATTGGTTTTGGCGAAGGAACAACTCGCCGCCATCCGCGACCAGAGTCTTCTTTGACGACATAACCTATTTCGGTTGCAACCTTTTGAGCTTCTTCTTCGGAATAGAATGGGCCAATTGGTTTGGTTGGGTTTTTGAAAGCTTGGTCATTCTTCGAAACTTCCACTTGAGTAATAATGGTTGTAGCATTTTTCGAAATTCCGTTTTTCGAAAGTTCTTCTTTTAAGGCTTTTTGGATCCAATAGCCAATCATTCCCTGAGTCATTCCCACGCTAACATGAAGGGGCATTGCAGGGGTTG
>CAUUHI010000021.1:0-8275 GCA_963544935.1 uncultured Saccharimonas sp. (SeqCode)
ATTTTTACCATTTCTCCACCCCCCATTAAATCCTGAACACTTGCAATCGCTGGGTCGCTCGCGGGTTTTGCTGTTCCAAAAACTTCAATCACCCAGCCATCTGCGCCAATTTTCTTTAAAGCTTCTCTCATTGAAGCTTGAGCTTTTGCTTTTTCTAGCTGTTTTTGGTTAAAAGGTCTGCCCGTATAAATTTTAATTTTACCGTTTTCGAAAATATGGCCAGATTGTTTTAGAATTGTTTGAACTCCCTTGTCACCCTCATTAATCGCGCCCCAGAAGTCTGTCCATTTAAAATCTTTCTTCTCTCCCAGATCTTGATTTTTATTTTCATTTTTTGGTGAAATTTCACCCAGACTTTCTGGAATTTTACTTTTTAAAGATTCATTTTTGCTACCTTTTTGCGGAATTTCTATCTTGTCTTCATGATTTTCATTTTTTTGCGAATTTTCGAAAGTTTCTTTTTGCGAGTTTGGCTGATTTTCTGATTCACTTTTTGAAATTTCTGCCGTTTTTTGATTTTTAGCTTTTGGCTTTGAAATTGTTTTTTGCTGAACTTGTGGCAAAATATTTTGATTTATTGAAAGCTGCGGCGTAAAACTTGGCTGAATAAAAATCGAAAGCAGCTCCATTTCAATAAAATTTGACTTTTCTGCTCGTGTTAGTGGCATTAAAAATTGCGAAAGATATGGTTTTTCGCCAACATTTTCAGTGATAAAACTTAAAAGCTGGCTAGCAAAATTTTTTAAATCTACGCCAGAATTGCGAACATCTCGCACGATTTGTAAAATTTCGTTTGAATTTTGGTTTTCGAAAGCTGAAATTAAAGCATTAATTTGCATTTTTGGCGCCAATCCAAGGGCCTCTTCGATTAGGTTTGCTGTAATTTCTTCATTTTTTTCTGCAATGCTTGAAATTTGGTCAAGTAGTGAAATGCTGTCGCGAAAACTTCCTTCACCGCGTTCAGCAATAATTTCAATTGCTTCTTTCGAAATGTTAATTTTTTCATTTTTGGCGATAAATTCTAAATGAGCGCAAACGTCTTCTTTTGAAATAAATCGAAAAACAAACCGCTGAGTTCGACTAATAATCGTTGCTGGTAATTTGTGAGCATCAGTTGTGGCAAGAATAAAAACGGCGTGCTCTGGTGGTTCTTCAAGAGTTTTGAGAAGCGCATTAAAAGCAGCTTTCGAAAGCATATGAACTTCATCTATAATGTAAACACGATATTTGGCTGAAAATGGCGCAATTTGCACATTGTCTCGAAGTTGGCGGATGTCGTCTACTCCGTTGTTGCTAGCGGCATCAATTTCAATAATATCTGGGTGATTATCTTCTTCAGAATACGGCAGATTATTAATTTCGTGGGCTAAAATTCGTGCAATAGAAGTTTTACCAACACCGCGTGGGCCAGTAAAAAGGTAAGCATGGGCAATTTTCCCCTGTTTTAAAGCATTTTCAAGCACTGTTGTGATGTGTTTTTGACCCACAACTTCACTTAATTTCTTACTCCGATATTTGCGATATAATGCTTTACTCATTAGTTCTATTTTATCAGTTTTTTACTTAAAAATCAAACAAGCTAGCCTGTCGTTCTGGCAAATTAAGTTCAATAATTTTTGGTGAAATTCGAATTTTTCGCCCCGTAAATTTTTTAAGTGGTATTGAAATAATTTCACCCTGTTGTTCAGCGAGTAAAATATAACCGACTTGAGCTTTTAAAATACCTGAAAAAATCAAAGTTTCACCGTTTTGACTTTGCGGACAATTTTGTATTTCAAGCATTTCTCCGTTTGGAATTTCGCCATTTTTTGCATAAAATTTATTTAAATCTATAGGATCTTGCCTTTCGAAAACTACTTTTTGAGCGGTTTCTATTTTTTTGCGAGCATCAAGAAGCGCCTTTTCTGCTTTCGAAAAAACAAAATCTTGTTCAAGTAATTTTAATTTTGCACTTGCCTTGACATTTTCACAAAAATCTGGCATTTTGGATATTTTCTCTTCATAATTTCGAGCAATATTTGCACTCGAAAATTCACCTAAAATTAACGCAGCTCTTGCCCCCTGTTCAAGCAATCTTGCAATTCCTCGCCCTGCAAAACTAATTCCAACCTTGATAGTTTCATCTGAAAAATATGCCAAATAAACAAAATGTGGCTGCAAATTTCGTTCAATCTGTTGCTTTGAAATTTCTCCATCTTTTACATTGTAAAATGCTGGATTGAAGCCGGTTCTCTTTTGGCAATTTTGACATTGTTCATATTTTTTGTCGAGTTCATAATTTTCTGGGCAGACAAAATCTTCTCCCGTTTCCAAACTGTGCCAACCAATACAAAATCGTTTTGAAAGGTTAATTTCTATTGAAATTGGTTCTTCAAATTCTGGCGAGAAGCTTAAAATCTCACCAGAATCCAAATCTGCCAACCTCCAACGTGGTTTTTGGTTTCTATCGAAATCGACACGGGTTAAAAGATAATCTTTTTCAAAAAAATCTTTATTCATTAGTTATTCGAATCCTTAAAATCTGCGATTAAATCTGCTTCAAAGGCTCGCGTTCCTTTTATATCTTTCGAATATTTTTCTTCATCTAGTTCAAAATTAAATGATTTAATTTTTGCCCAAACAGCTTGAATTAGAGTTTTTAGCCGTTCCTCTTCTTCGGGCTTAAAGATGACTTCAAAATTATAAGTTTTTTCAGTGCGTTTATCTGGCTCAATGAACTCCAAAACACCCTTTTCAACCGTGTAACCCGAAAATTCTGGTGCATTTTCGATCAAAATTTTATAAAAGTATAGCTGTTGTGTATATTCGTGAATTTTTGTTGAATTTGTATCAAATTTATTAGTTTTAGTATTAAAAGGAATTGAACCGGTCTTATAATCAACGACTGTGATTTTTTTATTTTCGCGGTCTATTCGAATTAAATCAATTTTTCCCGTTAGAACCGCATCTCCAACCGTTACACCAACACCGCTAAAGTTTTTTTCAGCTATATTTCCAGGTTTAAATTCGCCTAAATTATTCTCGAAAAAGTTTTCAAAAATTTGATTAAATCTTTCTAAAATTTCTTCTTTGTCTTTTTCTGAGAGTGGGTATTTCGAAAATCTTTCAATAGCATATTTTTTAATATTATCAATATTTGGCGTATTGCCAGAATTAATTTCATCTTGAATGTAGTTAAAGCCTTCATGAACGATATTTCCAAGCGTTAGAGCTGGACCATAAGCTCCGGGAAAACATAAAATTTTGTTTTCGAAAAAGTTTTGAGGACCTTTATATTGGAGGCTTGTATAGGAGTTTAAATCTGTTGGGCTTAATTTGTAGTTTTTAACTCTTGGCTTCAAAAGCTCCCGCATTTCTTCATTTTTGATAGTGTAAAATTCGTGCCAGTTTGTTTCAATTTCATCAGCTTCGAGTGATTCTCTTTGGATTTTTGAAACTTCTTGCCATTTTTCAGGTAGGATTTTTGATTTTAAAATTCCGTCTTCTTCTCGTTCATCCAAAAATGACAGTATTTTTTTGGTTTTTCCGGTTAAATCACTGTTGTGGTTTGTAAGATAAAGTTGAGTTTTGGCGCGCGTCATTGCCACAAACATCAAGCGTTTGCGTGTGTCTTCACCCTCATCTTCGATATTTGTAAATTTAAGGTTTGCGGGCATTGTGATATTTTCGCCCCCGCCACCTTTTCTCGCAGAATTCCAGCTATCTTGATTGAGTGAAATTAGAAAAGTATATTCAAACTCTAAGCCTTTTGCTACGAAGGGTGTCATAACTTGAACTGCATTTTCGCTTGTATTATGCGGATTTGTACTTAAAATTTGAATTTCAAGCTCTTCACATAATTCAACATAATTTATTAAAATATCAAGTTTATTATTTTCTTCGTTCGAAAATTCTCGCAGTTTATCTCGCAAAATAGTTAAGTTTAAAATTGTATCATAAAATTCTTCGTCAGATTTTTGCGAAATAAAATCTCGAATTGGTGATTTTAAGCCTTCGCGAATCTCCCTTGAGCCCAAAATATAATCAAAAAGCTCTTCGAAAGTCTTCTCGTATGAAAATTCGGCTAGCGTAACTAAAATTTCGCCCAAATTTCGAATTTGTTCAACTTCGCTTTTTAATATAGCTTCAATCCAAAAATCATGATTATCTTTGGCCGCCCAGCTCATTTTCCAGATTTCAACTGCTGGAATTTGCCAAAAATCAAAACTCAAAACTTCAGGAAAAAGGTTTGCCATTTTATCTTCGTCTTTATCGCGAATTGCCAAAATTAGCTTCGAAATCTTAATTAGCTGCGAAATTATTTCATTTTTTAGAATATTTTCGCGTTTCTCATAATAAATTGGTATATTTTGGTTTTTTAAATATGACACAAAAGCTTGCAGAATTTTGTGCTTTGGCGCAATTACGGCAATTTCTTTTGGCGTAACTTCGTTTTGAATTAAATTCGAAATTTTTTCTGCAACCCAAGAAAATTCTGCGATTTGACTTTCAAAATTTGTTCGTTCAAGCTGAATTTTTCGGTCGATGAAGTTCCCCTCCGCTGAAATATCTTTCTCAATTTTAATTGGCAAGTTTTTAGTTAGTCGCCCTGAAATCGTATTTGCAACATTTTTTGAAGCAGTTAAAATATCGCCGTGCGAGCGGTAATTTTTAGTTAAGTTGATGACTTTTGTGTTTTCGCCAAAACGATTGTAAAAATCAATCATGTTCGACTTGCTTGCACCTTGAAAAGCCATAATTGCTTGGTCGTCATCGCCCACTGCCAAGACATTTGGCTTGCCTTCCATAACAGGATTATTTGTGAGCAGTTCAATAATTTTCGCCTGCGAATCATTAGTATCTTGGTATTCGTCTAATAGTAAATATTGATATTTTTCTTGAAGCGTGAACCTAAAATCATCGTTATCTTCAAGTGTTTCGATAACTTCCAAAATCATATCATTAAAATCATAAAGCCCACGATTTTTCATTTCATTATTGAATTTTTCATAAAAATCAGCAAATTCAAGTAGTTTTTTATTAGCATAAGTGTCGCTGATTTGAAAATTATCTTCGAAATCTTTTAAATTAAGGAAAGTATTCTTCCAATCTGTTAACGGTTTTGATTTTCCGGTTTCTTCTGCCTCAAGATAGGCTTCATTCAATTTTTCGAAATAAAAATACAGATTACTTTTAAACTTTGTATCGTTTAAATCTTTTGAGATTGAATTTTTTAAATTATCGCGAATTGCTGAATAGAACGGCTGAACCTGTGCAAAAGTTCGCCCATTAACGCGTAATCCTTTAATACTCTCGTTAAAAATTTCTTGCTCAGAAATATTTGCCTTCGCAACTTTTCGCAAATCATCTGGCGAAATATAAGCATTTTTCATTTCTTTTATCGTGGAAGCGATGTTTGAAATAGGGATTTTTTTGAGTTTTGAAGAACTCGGCAATTCATTTGATATTTTTGTTATAATTTCTTTTGTGATTAATTCATCGGCGGCATCGTTAAGATTTTTGTCTGTAAAATATTCACGATAATTTTGAATAATTTCATTTGCGAAGCCGTGATAAGTGAAAATTCCAACTTTAAAAGAATCCGTACCGATAAAACGCGAAAGCCGCTCGCGCATATTCGAGGCTCCAGCTTCAGTAAAGGTCATTGCAAGGATATTCTCTGGTGCTGTGTCGGTTTTTTGCAAAATATTAGCAATTCGTGTTGAGAGCAGTTGAGTTTTTCCTGTTCCCGGCCCGGCAATCACTAAAACTGGCCCATCGATTATGTCGACTGCCTCTTTCTGCTCTGCGTTTAACATTTTGTAATTTTTTTCGAAAATCTTTTGAAAGTCGTTCATTCTTCTATTTTATCATAAAAAGCGAACCTTGTTTAGGGTTCGCTTTGTGATTTGTGTGAATATTCTCCGTTTTCGTTTGGTGAATATTTAAGATTGAGCTTTTTCTCGAGTGACTCAATTCTATCTTGATAATTTTTTTCAATTTTTTGCTGTCCATCAAAATTTTTAAGATAATCACTATAAAAAATCCCAAGAATAACACTATTTGTAACTAACCCAATAAGAAGAATAATAGTTAAAATAATATGTAAAATTGATAAATCTCTTTTTTCGAAAAATTTCATAAATTCCTTTCTCGTAATTTTATATTAATTAAAGCATAAGTTTAATAAAAAAACAATATTCAGAAAACAAAAAAGCTCGCAATGCGAGCTAAAAATCTATTGGTTGAAATCTGCCATCCATAAACATTACTTTTGGTCGTGACCAGATTTCATTTTCTCCGATTTTGCGATAATTCACCAATTCTTCATTTTGTTCTGTATGTCGAGAAAAATACAAAACCTCATATTCTTCACCTTTATAATGCTTATACCTTTTGCCAATTTCAACTTTTGAAATAGGCTTAAAAGGGTTGTAACCCAAACAATCATGAAGGATCTTTTCGATAATCTTACGGATTTCTAATTTTGAACATTCTGTTATTTCAAAATTATTGTCATTGATTAAAAAGCTAAAAGAAACCGATGGTTTGTTGGGAGAAATTCCCCTTTCAGGAATCAATAATCCTGAATAGTCAAGCTTTAAGTCTTCAGCCGTAAAACTATCTCGCAAATTATAAGAAAATAAGCCTTTCCAATCAATTACTCGAATTGACAAAATAATTCGCTTATAAACAAGCGTCAAGTTTTTTGAATCAAGCGTTGTATCCTTTGCGGCTTCTTCTAAAGAAATCATAAAACCACCTCCAAATGTACTAACTATAACTATTATAAAATAAAGCATAAGCAAAAACAAGCCCTTCCGAGCCTGTTTTTATAAAACTTTTTAAAACTATGAATTAAATTTTACCAATAAATCAATTGTTTTTTCGGTTAAAATCTGATTTGCCAAGTTTCGGCGAACATCATCCGATGAAAGCTGTTTCTGAACTTCTTTGCTGTTTCCGTATTGCTCTTTAAGTTGTGCGATTCGAGCGTCAAGTTCTTTAATACTTGATTCAACTTTTTCGACTTTAGATAATTCGGCTAAGGCCAATCCAGATTTTACGCGCATTTCAGCCGCTTCTTTAACATCTTTTTTGAGCCATTCTTCACGAGTTTTGCCCATTCGTTCAAGATAATCTTCAAGTGAAAGCCCAGAGTACATTAAATTTTGTTGCATATCCATTTCAATAGTGCGCTTTTGATCTTCGAGCAAGATTTCTGGCACAGGAACTTTTGAAACTTCTGCCAATTTTTTAACAAGCTCATCTTTGAATTTTTCGTCTACTTCGGCTTGTTTTTGGGTTTTTAAATCTTCTTCAATCTGTTTTTCAAATTCTTCTTTAGTTTTGAAATCACCTAATTTCGAAAGAAATTCTTCATTAATTTCTGGCTCAACATTTTCTCGAACTTCGTGAATTTTCACTTCAAAAACAACTTTTGCGCCAGCCAAATCTTTTGTGTGGTAATCTTTCGGAAACTCCAAATCAAGTGAAAGCTCATCACCAGCTTTTTTGCCAATCAAACCTTCTTCGAACCCAGGAATGAAAGATTTCGAGCCAAGTTCAAGCGGAAATTTTTCAGCTTTTCCACCGTCAAAAGCGATACCATCTTTTTTGCCTAAAAAGTCAATGATAATCTCATCACCATTTTTTGCCTCACGCTCAACTTTTTTCTTTTCGGCAAAATTCTTTAAAATTCTTTTTTCGAAACTTTTATAGCTTCTTTTTTTACGCCTAATTTTTTATAGTCGCCAAGTTCAACTTTTGGCATAATTTCAGTAGTTGCAGTAAATTCCAGCTCGGTTCCAGGAATAAACTTTTTAACATCAACTTCTGGGCGATTAATTGCTTGAACTTTTTCTTTCAAGAATGCCTCGGCAACAGATTTTGAAAGTGCATTTTCAAGTGTTTCCTGATTAAGTAAATTCGCGTCAACTTGTGCGGCGACCATTTCGAGTGGTGCTTTTCCTTTTCGAAAACCTTCGATTTTAACTTCTTTAGCGAGCTTTGTTAGCGCAACTTGCTCGGCAGCTTTCAATTCCTCAGCTCCAAGAGAAATTGTGAGCTCAACTTTTACATCTGAAATATTCTTTAACTTTGTCTTCATATCTATATAATTATAACACACCCTATTTTTTTATGCAAAAAAGAGGGCTAATAAGCACTCAATAGTTTATAAATATGCAGTCCTTATTTATGAAAACTAAAAAGATATAAAAATAAACTATTTTTATCTAATGAATAATTATTTTGCTAAATAATTTTGCCGCACGAATTCGTACATTAAAATGCC
>CAUUHI010000022.1:0-8024 GCA_963544935.1 uncultured Saccharimonas sp. (SeqCode)
GAACTGCTGTGATAGCCGCAGTAAGAGTTGTTTTACCGTGGTCAACGTGTCCCATAGTACCAACGTTTACGTGTGGCTTTGAGCGGTCAAATTCTGCCATTTTTAGAATTTCTCCTTTTATTAATAATATTATGCGCGTCGCACGAGTCACTGTTTTAGCAAAACACACGACGCGACGCTACCTATAATTATACCTAATCTTCAATATTTTGTAAAGAGGTTTTTATAAAAATTATTTCGAAACTTTATATAAACCCTCGTGTCTCTGGTTTTCATAAATCAAAGTTGGAATACTCTTCGTCTTAATTTCTTCATTTACAACTCGAATATTCTCTTTAATACGCTTCTGGATTTCATCACTTTTAGCTTTTTTTGAAATTTCCTCAACTTGCGCATCCGAATAACCCGCATCTTTCAGCCAGCTTTGTAAAATCTTTTCAGTTTCCTCCGCCGTTGTTGAAGTTTGATTTTCGCCATTAAACTTCTCTTGGAATAAAACTCCTTTTTCATCCTTTTCAGCAAAAATCTTCTCAACAATCATCCATTCAGGTGAAATCTTCTTGCCATTTTCAGGCTGGACTCCTCGAACAGCTTCAAGATATTTCGAAATCAACTCAGAATTTTTAAACTTTCCATCAATCGGATACGGCAAAAGATACGTTTTATGCGTCTTGAAGAAACCACTATTTTTTTGATTTATAAATGAGCGCCGACAAACAATACAGCCAGGGTCAAAAATATCAATTGCCACGCTCGCATCTTTCGAAACTTCATTAGAAAATTCACCACGATAAGTTGAATTTTTCACAACATAATCTTGAGCATTCCAACTTCGAAACTTTGCAGGCATCGCATTAAAAATTTGTCCCCAATCCGTAAACCATGAAACTATTGGGTTTTCAGTATTTCCGCCATCAATTGAGCAAGCCTCGGTTGAATTTAGCGCGCAAGAAGCTGGCCGTTGAATGTCGCAAGTTCCAAAAACAAATAGCGCTAAAGCTGATTTAATTACTGTTAAAACTGACCAAACCGTAATCAAAACAATTAAGCCAGCTATCACCTCAATTGCCCAAGAAACCGGTTTTACCCATTTTTTGTGCTTTACAATTATTTTTCGAAGAATTGAATTTTTAATTTCGTCTTTAAAATTTGAGTCACAAGCACGCAAAGTTACTCTTCGCGAGAAACAATGCATTGATTTTTTAAACATTTGATTGATTGATTTCGCCTGTTTTTTAAGGCCAAAAATCTTTAAAGCAGGTGTAAATAACCAAATAATTAGTAAAATTATAAACGCAGCAATACAAATCATTAGCTAAAAATCCTTTCCAAAACTTCTTTTAATTTTGCAACGTCAGCCTCAGTATTATGCAAACCAATTGAAATTCGCACTAAATGTGGCAGTTTTCGAACTTCTTTCAAATAATAATGCGCGCAAAAATAACCGCTTCGCACCATAATTCCTTCGTCACTCAAAGCTTGCGCAATCAAGTGTGCATCAAGCTCGTCATGATAAAAACTGATCACAGGAGCTGGCTTTTTGTTTAAAATATTAACGCCTTTTTGGTTTTTTAAAAACTCAAAAATATCTTTTGAAAACTCATTAACTCGTGAAGTTTTCTTTTGCTTTTTCAGCCAATCAATTGCTGTTTTTAAGGCAATAATTTCACCCCAAGCTTGAAGCCCTGGTTCGAAAAGTGCATGAATATGTTCACCATCTAGCACCTCATAGGATTCTTTCGAAACACCCGAGACCATTCCACCACCAACAAAAGAAGTTTTTATAAATTTTGCAAAATCTTTCCGCACAATCATAATTCCAAGGCTTGCCGAATACATCTTATGCGCGCTCGAAACAATTGCATCAGCTGGAATCTTTTGGAGTAATTCGTAGCTTGAGCCTAAGACCTGCGCAGCGTCAATAATCACAAATCCGCCTTGCTTTTTAATTTTCTTTACTAAATCTTTAATGTTTTCAAGTCGCCTTCCATCAATATTTGAAGCCGCATTAACCACAACCAAAGCTTTCGAAAAATCATTTTTGAGCGAAATCGAGCCATCTTCTTCACGCTCAAGCACGATTCGTTCAAATTGGTGTTTTTTAGCAAATTCAATTGTTGAAAGAAAAACCGAATTATGTTCAATATCACTAGTTACCACTTTCGAAACTGGTAATTCAAGTTGCAAAAGCAACAAATTTAAACCATAGGTCGTATTAAGCGTAAAGCTCACAAAATAATCTTTTTCTTTTAGCTTTAATAAATCTAAAACCGCCTCGCGAGTTTCTTCAACCTTTTCATCAACTTTTCTACCCCAATCGTATTTTACGCGCTCACCACAAGAGTTAAAATTTAAATAGTAATCATTTAAAGTATCTAAAACTGGTTGCGGGCGCAAAGATTGGCACGCCGAATCAAAATAATGAGCATTTTCTGGCAAATATTTAAAATCGTCCAAAATTCAAACCTCCTTCTTTAACTTTTACCATTTTAACATAAAAAAACATAGGCGTAAAGAAAAACCGCCCAATCTGAGCGGTTAAATTTTATGCAAACGCAATCTGTGTTGCTCTCTTATTAGAGCGAGCAATATCACGATTGCGTTTATAAGGTTGGTCTGGGCGTCTTTTTACTCTACGACCATACCTTCTGTCTTTGTAGTTAGAGCTACGAATACGGCGAGTTTGAATGACTCGCTTTTTTTCTTCCTTTTCTAAGCCACGAAGAATGGTTAGCAGTTTCGGAATGGCTTCTTTATCGATAGAGTTGAGCATCTTTTGGATTGTTTCAAGATTCTTTATCTCTTTATCGATTTCAGAATTTTGACTATAAGCCGGGCTTGCAAGATAATTTGAAATCTCCGTGATTTGTTTTATCAAAGCACGGCGACACTCTACGGTATCGGCAAGCTGTTGCTCATAAAATTCCAGCTCATCTTCTGCTGAACAGTTTTCAAAACCATTCAAAGCTTTTTTAACTCCTGGGTGAGTCTTCTCTTTCAGAATAGTTTTTGAAACTTTTGAGCCACGCAACGCTTTGGCGCGTTTTTGCGTTTTGCAAACTTCTCGCCAATTGACTACTTCGCCCATAATACTTTCATATTGCTCAGCGGCTAGCATAAAATCACTATTTTCAAAAGTAACTTGAACCAAGAAAGTACCGTGTTTTCCTGTAAAGACTTCTATTGTTGCCATAAGCAGCAACCTCCTCTTATGAAAATTCGTCTAAAGCTCTAGCCAAAGACAAAATATATTCTAACATAAAAAATAATTTTAGTCAATAAAAAATCGCCCTTTTTGAGCGATTTTTGAATTTTAAGTGCTATTCCAGTCATATTCACTAAAAAACTCGAGAACTAAGCAACTGCTTAATTTCTTCCCTCTCTTGTCTTAATTTGCGAATCTCAATATTAGCATCTTTATAGCGTCTTGAAGCTCTTTTTGCACAACGCTTGCGATAATAAAATTCATTGGCACATTGTTGGCATTCGCATTCTCCAATTTTGCCTTTTTTGAACCGCTTTTCGACTTTCGAAAGATTAGTCTTCACTTCGCCAAACTTACTCCAACAACTAAAAACTTCGTTTAAAGCATCGCTGCGTTCAAGATAAACGTTATTCATTAACTCACTAAGCTTAATATTTTTTTCTGAAAGATTTACAACCCGATGATAATCTCGTTCAATATCTTCAATCTTTAAAAGTCTTCCAGCCATGGCTTTACACCTGCTTTCAAAATTACTAAGGAAAAACCTCGTATCTTTATTCTAATTCCTAAAATTCAAAATGTCAAACTATTTTCGAAAGATTTTGCTCAAAATTGTGCGTAACAAATATCTTTTACGGTATTCGCCAGCGTATTCAACCGCCACACCGCGAAAACCAGCTTTAAAACGCAACAAGCTCGCCTTTGGTTCTGCCGTAATGCCATAAAAATTATATTTCGAAGCTCCTGCACGAATTGCTTCTTTAATCATATAATCTTGCAAAAATGTAGAAGCTGGAATTTTGTGATATTCTTGAAGAGTTCCACCTTCAAAATAAACAACTTCATCTTTCGAAAAGATAAACACGCCAGCAGAAATTAGCTTACCTTCAAACTCTACACCCATAAAACGCGCCTGCTCGCCAAAACAAGTTTTTAAATTGTGATAATATTCTTCATCTCGCGTACCAACACCATTTTTCTGGTTTGAACTCTTTAAAATCGCCACAAAATCAGCAAATTCACTCTCTTCAACCTTTCGAACAATCACGCCTTTTTTTATTGCTGCGCGCAAATTTCGGCGGGTAGTTTGGTTGTAAGTTGCCGCCACGTCATCTTCGCTTAACTCTGTTAGGTCTTTCAAATAAACATGCATGTTTACATCCATATCAAACTCATGTTTAAAGCCAGAATAGTATTTAAAACCAGCTTTTAATAATGGCTCGCTTAGCCAATCAAGATTATTACTTTCGATAATTTCAAGCTTATCATTGCGAAGAGTGCGCACCACTTTTGGTAAAATCCGGTAGGAAACCGCTCCATGCTCGCGCGCAAATTCTTCACTCTTCACCAAAAAATCCACAAAATCTGCTTGCAAAACTCCATTTTGCTCAACCATCACCAAATCGAAACGCTTATTTTTGCTAGAAATCAGTCCAGCAACTTCGATATTTTCGCCATTTTTTAATGCCACAAAATAACATTCTGCGCCACGCTTCTTGCGCATTTCGGCAAATTCTACACTCTGCAACCAGTCAATGTTTTTGTCTTGGCAATAATTTTGGTATTCTTCTTTTAAAATCTCTACAAGGCTTTTCATATATCCTCTATTTTAACACAAAAAAACCAATTTTAAAACCAGCCCGATAGCTCTTTTTGCTACTCAAAGCTGGTTTTAAACTTTTTACTTTAGCTAATTTTAAGCACCCGCCGGCTTGTTTTCAGTTGGTTTTGGCTCGGTAGTTTTAGCTTTTTCAACCTTTTCAAAGTGTGCTGATTTTAGTTTATCTTTTAAAGCGTCACCAGCTACAAAACGAACTTTCACACCCTCAATCGAGCTTGCTGTTACATCAGATTCTTTATCTTGGCCTTTAGATTGAATAGTTGTATGAAAATAACCAAGTTTTCCAAGATGAACACTTTCGCCTCGTTCTAATCGTTTCAAAAGCTCATCTGTTAGTGCTAGCAACACCGCATGCACATCAATATGGCTCACTGTAGTTGAGGTTTCTGAAATACTATTGGCAATTTCATCCAAATCAACACGGCCAGATTCAGCCAGTTGAGCATAAAACTTTTTTGGCTCCTCTCGTTTTGCAGGGTTTACAAGTTGAACAACTTTATATTTAAGACTCATTCTTCCTCCTTAAAAGGCTTTTGATTTGTTTTGCTATAGCAGTTAATTAAAAATGCTATAGATGATTCTTAAATGTGCTTAGCAAATTTTAAAAAATGGCGTAGCACTTTTGTTGGTTTGCTATAGGGGATTAAAGATTCCTCCTTTCACCTTGCCAAAATCACCGAGTTATTCAATTAAAAGTGCTTGATTTCCTGCTTTAATTATAGCACTTTAAATGAGTTAAGCGCAAGCGGGAATTATAGTAATTGTTGCAATAGTTTAATCATTTTTTCTGTAGAAATCTTTAGCTCTTCATTTGTATATTTTTCATTAAGATTGTTTTCTGGATGGTGTATGAGATTGCGGATATATGTTGGCAATGTCGTTTTATTCTCATCAGTAGTTCCATCTTTTTTTAGTCTGATATAGTTCTTATCTGCAACGAAACCTTCGCCTACCAACCATTTATCAAATTTTTTCTCGTAACAATTATTTTGATCTTTATCAATCGCTTTTGCCTGCAAGAATCCATAAAGTTCATTATGAAATTCTACACTCAATACATCAAAAGCAAAATAGTTAATTTCTCCCCACGTTGGCGAACTATCTCCAAATAAGCTAAGCGTTTGATTATCATTTTGTAATTTATTATTTCCATTTTCATCTTTTTCAAAAATTATTAGCTTGTGTTTATTTTTTTTGAACTTTCTTAGCAAATACGGTGAATGCGTTGCAATAAACACTTGGAATCGCTCCGATACTTCTTCGAAAGTATCTAATAATTTCCCTTGAGCTATTGGATGGAGAAAAGTTTCAGGCTCATCAATGAAGAAAAACAATTGTTTTTTAGCATATTCATTGCTAATTAATGAAATATATAGAATTAAGCTTAATGTTAATGCCCTCTGCATACCCGCACCCTTATCCGATACTTTTGTTGTAATTCCATGTTCTTCCAATTCTAAACTACCCGCTTCTAACAAAAAATTCATATCAAGCGATTTAAAATCTACTTTAAGATTTCCATACCCATATTGCGCTTGCAAGAAAGAGCTGATTTCTTTTTCCTCACACTTTAATTGTTTTTTTATGCCATTACTGATAAAATCTTTGTATGACCGTTCAAAATCTTTCCATTCTTTAGAACGCTTGATACTATTCGTATACCCTTTAATTAATTCACGAATAAATCCATCTTCGCTAAATTTTTGGTATTCATCATTATTCAAATCAGAATATACAAATTGAGACCTAAAAAAATTCTTTGTTGCTTCATCACTATCTTCTATATTTTCATACTTGCAATCATTTGGATTATATATTTCTACACTATCAATACCTTCTCTTGAAGATCTAAGTATTCTAATACTAAATGTGCCATCACGATTATCTATAATATAAGGTTTTAGTTTTCTAACACTCTCGTAAACTGATTTTTCTATAAATAGTTCTAAATCTCTTTCACCGGTGATCTCAACTTCTACAGATACGCATTCCTCTTTACCTATTTTATTATTTATAAAATCCTCTTTATTTCCACCATTTTGTAGAAATTCAATAGCGCGAAAAATCGTTGTTTTACCACAATTATTATTCCCTACTAAAAAGTTTATACCTTTAGAAAAATTAAACTCCTTCTTTCCTGAGAAACCTTTAAAATTATTTAGTTTTAGTTTTGAAATATACATTTCTATTCCATCTCTCTAACTTTTTCTTCAATGAACGCAATTTCTTTTTCACTCAAACCGTATTTTTTGTAAAGCTGCTGATCAATTTGAGCGATTGATTGCGACCAGTCAATATCAGAACTATTAGTAAAATTTTGGAGAGGAACAAGACTATATACACGATTTGGAGCGTCTTGGGTTGTCTTCAAAATACCAACCAACGCTCGGAAGAACTTACTTTTGAGATATTTTAGCATCGCCTCGGCCTCTTCTTGTGTTTTAAATTTTCCAATTCTTAAATAAGTTTCGGTAGATATCTGAATCGGCGTGCCGAGAATCGGCGTAGGAATAATTTCACCAATTGCACCTGCACCATAAGCTTTAGGCACAAACACTTTCCAACAATGTACAGCACCGCGACCTGCGGGCAGCGGATAATTTGCTGGCACCCAGCGGCTAATGCGTTTATTTTTATCCCCCAATCCCAAAACCTCAATGTCATCATCTTTTTGCTTACTGTCTTGAACAGAAGGTAAACCATATTTTAATTGATTTTTAAGGAAGTCGGTGCGCAAGCCATATGGCTTGAGCACCGAAACGATTTTTTGAATATTATTATTTTCTAAATCAATCGTTTTAGTCTTTACCTTCCCAAGAACAGTCAAAAGCTCAGCAAAAGGCACAAAAATACCAATGTTTTCTGAATCCATAAAGCGCTTCGAGGTGAAAGTTTCTTCATCGGTATGAACTGTAATGTTAGCTGGCGAATTAAAGCCTCTTTTCTTTACAAAATAGCAAATACCACCTTTAATATCATTATCCGGAAAAACCATTTTTGGATTAGCAAAATAATTAAAGGCTTGAATATCTTTGCTTTTAATCATACTTTCAGTAAACTTCTTTAGACCTTTACCTGCTCCAGAAGTCCAACGGGATGGGATCACAAAACACTGTATATTACTTATTTTTTCAGCATTTTCAATAAAATATTGATATACAGGGCTAGCGCTAGCGTTAGCAGAACCATCATCACGTT
>CAUUHI010000023.1:0-7827 GCA_963544935.1 uncultured Saccharimonas sp. (SeqCode)
GTGTTTTGATGGTTGGAAACCCGGGAACTGGTAAAACAATGTTAGCTCGTGCTGTTGCAGGTGAGGCTAAAGTACCATTTTTCTCGATTTCAGGTTCAGAATTTATGGAAATGTTTGTTGGTGTTGGTGCTTCACGTGTTCGAGATTTGTTTTCGAAAGCAAAAAAGAACGCCCCAGCAATTATCTTTATTGACGAAATTGATGCGGTTGGTCGAAAACGTGGCTCTGGAATGGGTGGCGGTCATGATGAGCGTGAACAAACTTTGAACCAGATATTAGTTGAGATGGATGGTTTCGAAAAAGACACTGGTGTTATCGTTTTGGCCGCAACTAACCGTGCGGATGTACTTGACCCAGCTCTTCTTCGACCTGGTCGATTTGACCGCCGTGTGGAAATTTCTCTTCCTGAGCGAAAGGATCGTTTGGCAATTTTAGAAGTTCACTTTAAGAATAAAAAAGTTGACGAATCTATTGATTTGAATGCATTAGCGAAGAAAACTGCTGGTTCTGCAGGTGCCGACCTTGCGAATATTGCAAATGAAGCAGCCATTTTAGCTGCACGGAATAATCGTGAATTAATTACTAATGAAGATTTAACTGAAGCTTTCGAAAAGGTTGCAATTGGTCCAGAACGAAAATCGAAAGTTATGAGCGATCTAGAACGTGAAACTACCGCTTGGCATGAAGCTGGTCATGCTGTTGTTGGCCATGTTTTGCCAGATTCAGACCCAGTCCATAAGGTTACAATCATTCCACGTGGTGGAACTGGAGGTGTTACTTGGTTCTTGCCACCGGAAGATCGAAGTTATACGAATATTTTCGAATATAAAGATATTTTGGCTCGAGCAATGGGTGGTCGTCAAGCAGAAATGTTAATTTATGGTAAAGCTGGAATTTCAACTGGAGCATCAAGTGACCTTCGAAATGCAACTGATATCGCTCGAAATATGGTGATTGAATTTGGTATGGGTGAAGATTTACTTGATCAAGTTTTCCATGAAGAAAATTCGGGAATGTTCTTCGACAAAATGACTCGCGAGCGACCATATTCTGAAAAAACCGCTGAAAAAATTGATGCAGAAATCGCTAAATTAATCAAAGAGGCTGTTGAGCGCGCTGCCGCAATTCTTAAAGCGAATAAAAAACCGCTCAAAGAATTAACAGATGCACTTCTTGAAAAAGAAACTCTTGATGAAAAAGAAGTTGCTGAAATTTTAAAAAATGCTAAATTGCCCAAGGAAGCAAAACTTCACGATTAGTTATGAAATCAAAAGTTAGATCAATTGTTTCGAAAGCTAACTCAAGATTAACAGTAAAATTTGCAGCAATCGTTCTTGCGAGCTCGACGCTTTTGTCGAGCTTGTTGGGATTTTTGCGAGATAGACTTTTAAATTCGTATTATTTAGATTCTTACCCAGACGGAATTGATGCTTACACGGTGGCTTTTACGATTCCTGATTTTATGTTTTTTATTTTGGTTTCGGGCGCTTTAAGTGTAACGTTTATTCCAGTTTTTAACCAGCGAATGGCAAATCGAAATAAAAAATCTGCTTGGGAATTAAGTTCGAGTGTTTTGAATTTGTTAGCACTTTTAACTTTAGTGACATCTGTTTTAATTATTATTTTCGCAGAGCCTTTAGTTAAATATATTGTTGGCCCAGGGTTAAGTGAATCTTCTCGTTCTTTAGCTATATCAATGATGCGCGTAATTGCAATTAACCCATTTCTTTTTGCGATTGCAACAGTTTTGACAAGTATTCAGCAGGCAATTGGAAGATTTACTTTTTCAGCTCTCGCGCCTGCAATTTACAACATTGGAATTATTATCGGAACAGTATTTTTCACAAATGGAATTAATATTTTTGGTATTCAAATTTTTGAAGGCGGAATTATGGGTGTTGCGATCGGTGTTGCTTTTGGATCGGTTTTGCAACTTTTGATTGCAGCGGCTGGTTTGATTGGTGTTGATTTTAAATATCAATTTCGAATTTTCTGGAAAAATAGAGGATTTCAGCAGGTGATGAAGCTCCTACCAACACGCTCAATGGATCAAGGTTTAGACTACGTAAATTCAATTGTTGAAACAAATATGGCAAGCCGAATGGGCTCAGGAACGGTTCGTGCTTATTCGCAAAGTTTAACTCTTCAAATGATGCCAGTAAACTTGATTGGCGTGGCAATTTCTACCGCTTTTTTCCCGAATTTAACTGAAAGATTAGCAATCGGCCGAAAAGATCTCTTCCGAAAAGATTTACAATCAGCTCTTCGAATGATTATTTTCTTAGCTTTGCCAGTTTCGGTTTTGTTCTTCTTTTTGCGTGGCTATATCGTTAGCTTCATTAAAAACGGCGGTGATGATTTGATTGCCGGACTTTTGGGTGTTCTTGTTCTTTCAATTTTTGCACGTTCAATTTATCATATTGCAGCAAGGAGTTTTTATGCAATGGAAGATACAAAAACACCATTTTATATCTCGTTGGTTGCAATTGGTTTGAATATTGTTTTGGCAATAATTTTCAGCTTAATTTTTAAATTCGGTGCTTATGGGCTAGCTTGGGCACAGGCGATTGGTGCAGTTCTTGAAATTGTGATTTTACTATTTTTGATGCGAAAAAGAATCAATGGACTTTTTGACACACAATTTCTTTCAGGGATTTTTCGAATGGTGATTGCTAGTGCTGTAGCTGGTTTAATTTGCTATTTATTGGTGGCGAGAATGCCTTTGCTTGGCTCTGATTTACGATTCTTCTCAACCTTTCCAAAATTTATATTTATCGGATTAGTGAGTTCAACGACTTATGTCTTGGTTGCGAAATTATTAAAACTTGAAGAAGCTGAGCCGATTATTTCGCAAATTAAAAAGATAATTTTTGTGCAGGTTAAGATTAAATAATTTGCATAAACTTTAAAAATCTGTTAAAATATAGAAAGTTTATGAATTTAGAAAAGATTAGAAATTTTTGTATTATCGCTCATATTGATCACGGTAAGTCGACCTTAGCTGACCGAATGATGGAAATTACCGGTACAGTTCAAAAACGTGATATGAAGTCGCAGCTTTTAGACTCGATGGATTTGGAACGTGAAAAAGGAATTACAATTAAACTTACACCTGTAACAATGAATTGGCAGGGAATAGAATTAAATCTAATTGATACTCCTGGGCATGTGGATTTTTCCTATGAAGTTTCACGTTCTCTTCAAGCTTGTGAAGGCGCAATTTTAGTGGTTGATGCTTCGCAAGGGATTCAAGCGCAAACTTTGGCTAATGTTTATCTTGCAATGGCGGCCGATTTAAAAATTATTCCAGTTTTGAATAAAATTGATTTACCCGCAGCGGATATTCCACGAGTTTCGAAAGAAGTTATCAACCTTTTGGGTTGTAATGAAAGCGAAATTTTACATATTTCAGCTAAAACAGGAATGGGTGTTGAAGAAGTTTTAAATGCGGTGATTGAGAAAATTCCTGCACCAAAGGAGATTTAATGAAACCACTAAAAGCTTTGATTTTTGATAGTTATTATGATGATTACCGCGGTGTAATTTTATACGTGCGTATTTTTTCTGGTGAGCTAAAAAAGGGCGAAGAAATTAAAATGATGGCGACAGATTCGAAAGGTCTGGCACTAGAAATTGGTAAGCTTCAGCCAAAAATGACATCATACGATAAAATGAGTGCGGGCGAGATTGGCTACATTGTGACTAACTTAAAAACTACCCGTGAGGCAAAAGTTGGTGATACTGTAACTCTTTCGAAAAATCCTGCTAGCGAGCCTCTACCTGGTTATCAAAACGTTCAGCCGTTTGTTTATGCTGGGTTTTTTCCAGTTTCGAACGAAGATTACCAAGATTTAAAAGATGCGGTTGAAAAATTGAGTTTAAGTGATTCTGCACTTCAATTCGAGCCAGAGAATTCACCAGTTTTAGGTTTTGGCGTGCGAATTGGCTTTCTCGGCCTTCTTCATATGGATATTGTTCGTGAGCGTTTGGAGCGTGAATATGACTTAGATTTAGTGGTAACCAACCCTTCAACCGACTATCATGTAATTTTAACAACAGGTGAAGAATTGGATATTAAGAGCGCGGCTGACTTACCAGATCAAACAAAAATTTCTGAAATTCGTGAGCCGTGGATTAAAGGTGAAATTGTGGTGCCGAAAGATTATGTTGGTGCTGTAATCCAGCTGATTGTTTCGAAACGTGGGCTACAAAAGAATTTAAGCTATATTGATGAGCGTGTTTTGGTCTCTTTCGAAGCACCACTTGCTAATCTTTTGACCGATTTTTATGACCAGCTAAAAAGTGTTACATCTGGTTATGGGTCATTTAATTATGAGCTTTGGGATTATTTAGTAGAAGATTTAGTACGCGTGGATTTTTATGTTGCGGGTGAAATGGTTGATGCACTTTCGGTGATGTGTCATCGTTCAGAAAGTGTACGAATGGGTCGTGAAATTACCGCAAAATTGAAAGAAGTGATTCCACGACAGAACTTCCAGGTGGCGATTCAGGCGGCAATTGGTGGAAAATTTATTGCGCGAGAGAACATCTCAGCTTATCGAAAAGACGTGACTGGTTATCTTTATGGTGGTGATGTTTCTCGAAAGAAGAAATTGCTCGCCAAACAAAAACGTGGTAAAAAGCGAATGAAGAAATTTGGAAATGTTGAAATTCCGAGCGAAGCTTTTACTGTAATGTTAAAACGAGATTAAAAGAGGTTTTTAAAAGCCTCTTTTTTATTTTTATACTTGACAAAATATATCGGGGGGGGGGTAAAATGATTATGTAATAATTAATATTTTATAAAGGGAGTTCTAATGAAAGAAGAAAAATCAACTGTAGAATCTAATGATAATAAACATCTAAATAGAATATCTTCAAAAGCTAAATCTGATAAGCCGTTCTACAAAAAAGCTTGGTTTTGGATTGTTATAGTTGTAATTATTGCTATTGGTAGCCAATATAAACAGCCTGAAAAAGTTGGTGAAAATAAAAATTCTGGATCAAACGGATCATCTCAAACTCAAAACATTGAGAAAAAGAAAGAAGAAAAAACTGAATTCAATGTTGGTGATATAATTGCGTTTGACGGAAAAGAATTAACTGTTGAAAAGGTTGAGCGAAACTGGAATTCTGGAAATTCTTATCTAAAACCAAAAGATGGCAAAGAATATGTAAAAGTTTCAGTAAAGATTGAAAATAAATCTGAAACTGAGATGAACTATAATGTTTTCGAATTTAAGGCTGAAGATTCTAATGGTGCTGCTGAAAATGCTGATATGCAAACTTATAGCCTACCAGATAGTCTTGGCTCTGGTGATTTAGTAAAAGGTGGTAAAAAGAGCGGTTCGATGATTTTCGAAGTTCCTGCTGGTTCTTCATTAAAACTCCATTATCAACCATCATTTTGGTCTAATAAAAAAGTTATTGTTAATCTATAATAAATTTTTAAAACGGGCTTACTGTGAGCTCGTTTTAATTTGCTAAATTACTTAAAAAATGCTAAAATATAAACAGTTATGTTAGCTTATAAAAATAGATTTCACGGTCATGGTAGTTTACGTTATGTCTATTCAAACGGAACTTCAGTTCGTACGCAAAAAATTACCGTGAAATTTGCGCAAAATCCGCGTCGTAAAGATTCTCGTTTTGCGGTTGTGGTTTCGAAAAAGGTTTTAAAGAGAGCAGTTGGGCGAAATCGTATTCGCCGGCGAGTTTATGAAATTATTCGCCATGAACTACCAAAAATTGATGGTACTTTTGATGTTGTAGTGATGATTTTTCATAAAAGTATAAAAGATATTCCGCATGAAGAACTTAAAGAAACTATAATTGACATCTTTAAAGAGGCTGATTTTTATTGTAATAAGTAGTATAAAGTAGTATAATAATAGATATGAACTTGTTTGAATTATTTATTACTCAACCAATTTTAAACCTATTATTGGTAATTTATAACTTTATTGGTGATTTTGGTTTCACAATTATTGTCTTCACTTTAATTGTGCGATTTTTGATGTGGCCACTTACAAAGAGCCAACTTCATCAATCAAAAGTTATGCGAGAGCTTCAGCCAGAATTGCAAAAAATTCGCAAAAATTCAAAAGGTAATAAACAAGCTGAAACTTTGCAGATGATGGAACTTTATCGCCGTTATAATTTTAAGCCATTTCGTTCAATGCTGGCGTTATTTATTCAGTTGCCAATTCTCTTAACTTTCTTTAGTGTGATGCGAATTGTAGTAAATACGCCCGATCAAATTTCGAAATGGGTGTATCAGCCAGTTGCACAAATGAGTCGCGTGAGTGATGTTATTTCAAGCAAAAAACTTGAACCAAAATTTCTTGGAGTTATCGACTTAACAGATACGGCTGTGCCTTTAAATGACCTTTCGAGCGGTTTTATGATGGTGATTTTAGTTGGACTAACACTTTCGCAGTGGTATATGGTTCGGCAAACTCAGCCAAAAAATGGTAATCGGCGGGTTCGTGATATTTTTAAGGAGGCAGCAAAAGGAAAAGAGCCGAATCAGGCAGAACTTAACGCTGCTGTAAATTCTAATATGAATTTAATTCTCCCAGTAATTTTGTTCTTTCTTATGATGGGGCTTTATGGTGCTTTGATTTTCTATTACTTAATTTCGAATATTATTCAAATTATTCAGCAAAAATATATTTTCTCAATTGATTCAAAAGAGATGGAAGAAATTGCTCAGGAATCTCCAAAAAATAAGCTTAAAAATGCTAAAGAAGCAATCATTGTAAAAAATACACCATCTAAGCCGATAAAGAAAAATTCGAAAGAAAAAGGTGGAACGAATATTCGAAGAATTAAAGCGAAAGATGGAAAACGGAGGTAATATGAATCGAGAAGAATCAATTGTTTTTGCACAAAAGTTTTTGGAAGATATTTTGAGCTTTTTTGGAGTTAATCTGGCGGTTCATTCAACTGCGGATGATGAAATTATCCAGCTTTCAGTTCCTTCAAGCGAACTAAACTCTTTATTTATTGGTCGTGATTCTGGAAATTTACGTTCATTACAATTTTTAATTTCACGAGCGCTTGAGGCTAAAAATGCTGAAATTCACCGTGTAAATATTGATGTTGCAGATTATAAAAAACAACGAGCTCAAAAAATTACTGAAAAAGCTGAAAAATGGATTGAACAAGTTCGAAAAACTGGTGAGCCTTATCGATTAAATTTGAATCCAACTGACCGCTTCACTGTTCATAAATTAGCTCAAGATTATTCAGATATTGAAACACATTCTGAAGGTGAAGGTCGCGAACGACAATTAATTATTTCGAAAAAATAAGTCTTTTGAAGGCTTATTTTATTTTGGATTAACCTTTGGTTTAGTTTTAAAATGGCTTCCAAATCGGTTATAAATTTCTTTGGTAAATAAAAATATGTTTAATTTTTATTGAAGACAACTTTTTTGTAAAGGATAAAGTTCCAGATTAAGCTGAAGACAGTAGCGATAAGCTTTGAAATTAAAAGCGATATCTTTGGATTTTTTAAAATGCTTTCGAAAAAAGGTAAAGTTAGAAAAATTATCACACCTTGAACAACCCAAAGCCCAAAAAGTGTTACAATAATAAAAAGTGCCATTTCTCGAGCAAGTTCTTTTTTATTTTTTGAAACGGATTTGAAAGTGATTTTTTTATTTAAGCCAAAGCTATTTATAAAAGTAATCCCAGTTGAGAAAACGTTTGCAATTAAAGAGCTAATTCCAAGAGAAGTTAGCCCAAAAAGAATTGCAAAATCTAGAATTGTATTCAATCCACCAATTGCTGCAAACCAAAATTCTTGGCTATTTTTTAGCT
>CAUUHI010000024.1:0-7687 GCA_963544935.1 uncultured Saccharimonas sp. (SeqCode)
GATTGACGCTCAAACGCCTTCGAATTTCATCTTCAACAATAGCTCGAGGACGACCATATTTTGAAGCTGAGTATTTTCGAAGTCCTTCACGAATCTCTGGATTAGATTTACCAAAAGGAGGCAAAAGTTTCATTGTAAATGGAGCTGATGGAAATCCATTAACTAAAACAGTCGTAATTGAATTATAATTAGGCGTTTTAGTTAAATCTTCAGCGGTAAACGTTGGCGTGAAGGCTTTTTGAAGAACTTCCGCGTCATCAATACCAATCCTACCAACAATCTTGTTAGGAACGTTACCAAAAATAGCACCCTTGATTGAATCTTTTAACTGAGTTGTAAACTGGTTTGCTAAAATTAAATTCAGGCGATATTTTCGAGCTTCAGACAAAATAGATTCAAAAGAATCGGTTGCAAAGTTTTGAAACTCATCAACAAATAGACAAAAATCTTTTCGCTGGTCTTCAGGTATATCTGCACGGCTCATTGCCGCCGCTTGAAACTTCATCACAAAAACCATACCAAGGAGTTTTGCCGCTGCCTCTCCAAGTTTACCTTTCGAAAGATTTACGAGCAAAATCTTATTGTTATCCATAACTTCGCGAATACTAAATGTACTCTTTTTTTGGCCAATGATATTATTAACCAAGCCACTTTCAAATGGTGCCCACTTAGAAACAACCCAAGAAACAAGTTCTCCTGCATCATTAGATTTTTGCGAGGCTGGCCACTCTTTTGTCCAGAAGTCGATTGCGCGCTGATTTCGAAGATACTTAATTTTTTGCTTTGCAAACTCTGGGTCAACAAGGACTTTTGGAATATCCATAAAAGTTCCTCCATCTGGGTCACTCATTAGTAATAACGCCGCATTTCGAACAATATTCTCCATTCGAGGGCCAACAACACCAGTGTTTCCCGGATCATAGAGAGATTTCAGCATTGAATTAGTCTCGGAAATCACAAAATCCATCTCTTCAGGACTTGAGGCCTCAAAAATATTGAAACCAAGTGGATTCTCGGTATCACTCGGATCAAAATAAATCACATCGTCCATTCGCGATTGAGGAATCATTCCAAGTAATTCTTCGACGGAATCTCCGTGCGGATCAATAAAACAGAAACCTCGCCCGTCCATTATATCTTGATAAGCCAAATTCTCAAGGAGCTTAGATTTACCCATACCAGTCTGACCAATGATGTATGTATGACGGCGGCGATCATTAACTCCAAGGCGAATTTGCTTTTCAACACCGCGGAATTCATTCACTCCAATCAATAGACCTTCTTTCATTGGCTCAGTCGGGCCATCAACTTGCCGAATTCTTTGACGCTCAATTTTACCCGTTGGAATTGAATTTTGATTTGGCAAGTGAAAAATTGTTGAAAGCTCAACACTATTCAAGATATTCTGATTTGTGCTTTGAGGGAAAAATCGAAAAATATAAGCAGTAACTAATTCGTCAATATTATTAGTCATATTAAATTTGAAACCATTGTATCGCGGCGAATCAAATAAAGAAAATGCCGAGACGATAGATTGTAAAATTGCTTGACTTTTCGAAGCCGTTGAAGAAGAAGTCACCACCCGAGTTAAAACTTCATAACCTGGATATTTAGTTTTATCTTCAATTGCTTGGATTTCTTCATTTTCTAGAGCCGTAAGCTGTGGATATTCGGTATTCGAAGTATTCAAACCGTATGTAGGTGGTTTCCATAAAGCCTCCATAATATCAAGTACGGCTTTAGTATTATTATTTTTCTTACCTTTACCCTTTCGAATTGACTCAACCTTTTCATTAGATTTAAGAGTCCAGCTCTCAGGTGCAGGCCTGAACATAATTTGAATCGCCGCTCCATCTCCACGTTCAACACTGCTCAAAGCATCTAATAGTGCACGGGCAGCATCACGACGGCTTTCTTGATACGTTGCAATTGGATAAAAGTAGTCTTTTTTAAGTTCAAATTCACCACCAATCACGCCTTGCATCTTTCCTTGTTGAGAAAAAATATTTTCCATTTCAACTTCTTCAAGACGAGCCGCTGGGTATGCAGCAGAGATTGCTTGCTTGATAGTTTCGGTTAAAACCGCAGGAACGACCGCATAATACCGAACAAGACCATCGCTTGCAACAATTTCGAAAGAAATATGTCTCTGACCATAAAGTTTAGTTTTAAACCCTTTCGTTGCGGTGCTTGCGATAATATTATACATTGTTTGAGCTTCAGAAAGAACTTCATCTACAACATCCCGTTCATCACGACCACCAACCTCAAGGTCATCACTTGGCGGCGGAAGGTGAATTCGAATTGGCACCATTTTTAGGCCACGCTCATAATTTTTTGCTTCTTGGACCATTCTTTTATATTGATCAAAAGCAAAATAAGAAGCTACGCAAATAATTACAAAGCTAATAAATAATATTATCCAAATTCCCATTACTTCCCACCATTTATAATTCTGTTATATCTTTTTTTCAAATAATCTATCTGCATTTCTTTAAATCGAACTTCACGAGCATATGGATCGCCCTTAGTTTCAACTATCATCTTCTTCAGATTTTTCACCCATTCATCTTCCATGAGGTCGATATCTCTTGCGGTAGCTGGAACTACAGCTACTGGGCTGTTTGCTGATGATTCCTGAACCGTTGGCAAAATAGCTTGTGAAATTGGCCGCTGAGAATCTTGATTCGAAAAAGCTTGCATAGCTTCGGCTCTAGCCTTATCACTATCAATTCTGTTTATATTTTGCTCAAAGCCAAAATTCCCCACTTCGTGAGGATTATTTATTAGTTGCGAATGAGCTTCAAAAACTCGTGGAATTTCAAGATTTTTTTGCGGTTCCATATATAACTATTATATCACAAACGTTAGCGTTTTGAAATGTAAATTATTGCGATTGCTTCAATAATTATCAATAATAATATTTCGAATATTCCGACTCCGCCGGTGGATTGTTTTGCTATAATTCCAATTGGAGCAAAAGCGAGCGCAGCAGAATATTTCAAAAAGAAAGCTGGATTTTTTTCTTGTTTTTTTAGTGAAGGCTGACCCTTTCTTACTAAAGAATATGCAAGCGAAAAAACCCGATTTGAAGAATATAAAAATATCGCAATAATACCAAGAAAGACCAAATATATCATTGCAAATAATGCAAGGATCCCAACTGGACCAACTTTATTAGGAGAAGTTTGAGTGAGCATTAAAAAAATACCAACACCTGACAACCCAGAAAGACTAAAAATAATTTTTGAAATCATAATATAATACCATTTTGTTAGATTCAGCCCAAAGAGTAAGCAAGTACAAAGTAAGCAAGTAGAATAGAATCCATCATAACAAAATTAATTACTAAAATATGTGGTCTACGGCCTACCTTGATGCCTACTCTTTTGAGCTAGTTGACCGCTTCTCGCAAGGAGAAGCATAATTATTTCATTGAGGGTTCCTTGAATATTTTCTTTTGAAAATATAAGTACTTATTGGCCTCAGCGCTCTTACGCTATTTTTTGCGGAGCTTTTTGGCGTTTTGAAAATAAGTCAAAAATCCAATGACGATTTTATAAACCTTAATTTCAAATCGCCGTTCAAACTCCGTAAAGAATACCGGACAACTCAAAATTATTAAATTTTAAAATTTCTAATGTGCTTGGTGGAATGTACGATAACTATTTTTTATTTTTGCTTTTTATTTCTTTCAAAGCTATTTAAATTGTATCACAACAATTTCAAAAAGTCAATACCATAAGCATAACAAAGTGAGTTTTGCTGTACTTTTAACACGTTTAAATCTGTTAATTTTAATGAACAAAAAAATTATACAAAAAAGTCTAAAAAAGTATTGACTTTATGCTTATTTTAGATTATTATAGAGGTAGCTTATGAATAAAAAGTTTATACATGAGCCAAAAATAAAAATTATTTCAAGTGAATTCCGCAGTTCACATAAAACTCTAAAATTAAAAATCAAAAACTCCACATTACTATTTATAAAATGAGCGTTCCTCGCAGTCGCTCATTTTTATTTTTCAAAAAATAAAAAACATCTTGTATAAAAGATGCTCTTAATAATATTTTTGGTGGAGCTGCCGAGAACTGCCCTCGGGTCCAAAAGGTAACATTTTAGCCTTCTACAAGTTTAGTTAATTTTGGTTAAAATTTAATACTTAAAAAATCAACAAAAATATATTAAAAGTTGCGAAAAAATCTCACTTAAAATTTATCGCGAAAATTTTAAGCTATCAGTGAAAAAATATGACACTTTTCAAAATACGCACTGCCCCATTTCGAAAAATGGTTGCCAATAAATTAAGCAGCAACTGGTGCTGAAGCTGGAGCAAATAATGCTGCAACTTTAGCTGCAAAGTTTTTTGCATTTATTTAATACTTTACGCAGTAAACGACTTGCAAGCCAAACTGTTAAATTCCTCTTGTCTAAAGCTAATTCAGCCCCAACATATTTACATTATATCATAAAATTGAGATTTTTAAATGCTTATGATAAAATTATTACATTATGGTGAGTAAAGTTATATCAGCCGCACCAATTGGCTATGAAGCAGAGATTATTGAGGTGGAAGGAGATTCTTCAAAAGGATTGCCAAGTCTACAAATTGTTGGAATGGGAAATAAAGCAATTGACGAAGCAAAAGAGCGAGTTCGAAGTGCAATTAAAAACTCAATGTTAGATTTCCCTGCTAAGAAAATTATCATCAATTTAGCACCTGCAGAAATCCCAAAAGATGGAACTTTTTTCGACCTACCTATTGCAATTTCGATTTTAACGCTCTCAAACCAGCTAAAGCAGCACGAATTAAAATCCCGCGCATTTGTTGGCGAGTTATCACTAAACGGAGATCTTAGACCAATTAAAGGTATTATCAATATTGTCGAAAAGCTTCGAGATAATGGAATTAAAGAAATTTTCCTACCTATTGAAAATTTAGAAACAAGCTCAATAATAGATGGCGTAAAATTAATTGGCGCAAGAAATCTTAAAGAGATTTTTCTTCATCTTAAAAATGAAAAAATCATAAAAAATGAAGAAAATATTAATACTTTTAAAGATAATAACGATGGCATTATTCTCGATGATATCATTAGTCAAGAACAAGCAAAAAGAGCTCTAACTATCGCGATAGCTGGAAGGCACAATATACTGCTAACTGGCCCTCCAGGAACAGGAAAAACAATGCTTGCCCAAGCCGCTTTAAATCTACTGCCACCGCTTTCGAAAAGTGAGTTATTAGAAGTTTTAAAAATTCACGGTTTAGTTGATGAAATTAGCTCAAATATTTCGAGGCCTTTTCGCACGCCACATCATACCGCAAGTAAAGTCTCCATAATTGGAGGTGGCTCGAAAGCTTTACCTGGCGAGATTAGCCTAGCGCACAACGGTGTTCTATTTTTAGATGAAATGCCAGAATTCCCTAAATCTATACTCGAAAGCTTAAGACAACCGTTAGAAGACAGAAAAATAACCATAACTCGCACAAATCGAAAAAGCTCTTATCCTGCAAATTTTATGCTTATTGCAACAATGAATCCCTGCCCTTGCGGTTTTTATGGAGATACAACAAAAGAATGCACTTGTTCATCCACCCAAATTCTTAATTACCAAAGAAAGCTCTCTGGACCATTAATGGACAGAATTGATATGGTTGTTAATGTTGACAGAATACATAACAAAAATCTTCTTTCAAAGAATAACAACCAAAATTCTGAACATGCTAATGCTAAAAAACAGATAGAGATGTCGTTAAAATTACAGCATAATCGTTATAATTGCAGTAATTTATACAACAGTATGGTTAAAACTAATGATGTAAAAAATAAATTTAATATTTCGAAAGAAGCTGAAGATCTATTAAATTTAGCAACATCAAAGCTTGATCTATCTGCTAGAGCATTTCTAAAGATACTTAAAGTTTCACGCACAATTGCAGACCTTGATTTATCAAAAGATATTAAAGTAAGTCATATTAGCGAAGCTCTACAATATCGTCATAAAAATGAAAATTAAGCAAAATACTTGATTTATTTTAAAAAATTTGATAAAATAATATGCGAGTAAATTGCTGAAAAATAGCAATTCGAAAGGAAGGAAAATTATTAGCAAAAAAATTCGAATAAACGAAGAGATTCGCGCTCGCGAAGTTCGCGTTATCGGTCAAAGTGGCGAACAACTTGGAATTATGAGTTCAAAAGAGGCTTTTAATCTTGCTCAAGAAGCAGGACTAGATCTTGTAGAAATCTCACCAAACGCTGAACCACCTGTTGTTAAAATTATTGATTGGGGTAAATTCCAATATCAAAAAATGAAAGAACAGCAGAAGAATAAGCGTAAAGCTAAACAAGTTGAACTTAAACAAATGCGCTTTGGGCTAAAAATTGGTTCTGGAGACCTAGATATAAAACTTCGAAAAGTTAAAAAATTCTTGTCTGCAGGAAATAAAGTTAAAATTCAAATTGTTTTCAAGGGTCGAGAAATGGCTCATAAAGAAATTGGATTTGAAATGGCTAATAAAATTGTTTCCCTTCTCGAAGAAGAAGCTATAGTCGAGCAAAAACCTCAGATGGCTGGCCGCAATCTGAGTTTGGTAGTAAGGAGTAAATAATGCCTAAATTAAAAACACATAAGGGCACAGCAAAGCGAATGAAGCTTACTGGAAGCGGCAAAGTAGTACGCCGTCGAGCCTTTAAGAACCACATGCTTTCCAAGAAAAGCAAAAGTCGAAAACGACGAATTAACACCACTGCAACCGTAGAAGGAGCAATGGCTAAAAATATTAAACGAGCATTGGGAGTAAAATAATATGCGAGTAAAACGAGGTGTAACAGCACGAGCAAAGCATAAGAAAATCCTAAAAGCAGCTAAAGGTATGCAACACGCGCGAACACGCTCATATCGATTAGCTAAACAAGGCGTAATCCGCTCATTGCAATACGCATATCGTGACCGCCGAAATCGCAAACGAGATCTTCGAGCCCTATGGATTACTCGAATCAATATCGCAGCACGTGAAAACGGAATCACTTACGGAAAACTTATCGCTGGCTTGAAAGCTAAAAATATTGAACTTGACCGAAAAGTTCTTGCAGAATTAGCAGTTAGCGAACCAAAAGCTTTTGCAAAAATTATTGAATCAGTAAAATAATTCTTCAATAAAAACTAAAAATCACACTTTCGAAAGAGGTGTGATTTTTAGTTTAAAATTAAAAGCTTGTCTGTAAGCCGGGTTCTGTCATGGATAGTCATCTATCTAGTTTAAGAATTACTCCTTAAATCAAGCGGTTATCGAATTATGGCGAGCAACCATTTTTATAATTCTCCTTGCAGCAGACAGGGTTTACCTCTTACTTCGCGTCACCGCGAGCAACTGTGAGCTCTTACCTCACTCATTTCACCCTTACCTTTTCAGGCGGTATCGTTTCTGTGGCACTTTCCCTAAGGTTTCCCTCGGTTGTCGTTAACAACTGCCTTGCTCTATGCTGCCCGGACTTTCCTCTAATTTTAAATTAGCGACCATCTAACAAGCTATTTTCTATTATATCAAATTTTAAAAAATATAAAAAGCCCCACCAACTTTGATATTTTCCCCGCATAAAATTATACGGTGGATACCTCCTCAACCTACTACCACGATAGTAGATCATCAATTTGGAGTTCCTTTATAAATGATTATTCAGG
>CAUUHI010000025.1:0-7671 GCA_963544935.1 uncultured Saccharimonas sp. (SeqCode)
TTTTTGATGATTCTTGGCAAAATGTTGAAGCTGCCAAAAAACTTGGAATAAACGCATTTTTATATCAAAATTGGAATGAATTTTCGAAAGAATTTAAGGAGGAATAATGCCAGAATTACCAGAAGTTGAAACAGTTGTAAGAGGCTTGAATCGACTAATTTTAAAAAAGAAAATTGCGAAAGTTAAACACGATTGGCCTAAAAGTTTTCCGAATGCTGAAAGAGATGTTCAGGATTTTATGATTGGTGCTGAAATTTCGAATGTTCGCCGCCGCGGAAAAGCTATAATTATTGAACTAGAGAATGGTTGGTCACTCGTAACGCACCTTCGAATGACAGGGCAAATGGTTTATCGTGGCGAAGAAAACTGGGGCGCAGGGCATCCAAATGAGGATTTTTTGAATGACCTTCCAAATAAATCAACACGAGTTGAGATTGATTTTGAAGATGGAACTAAATTATTTTTTAATGACCAGCGAAAATTTGGCTATATGAAACTATTACCAATACCAGAAATTGAAAATTTGCCATTTTTTCAAAAGCTTGGTCCTGAACCTCTTGAAGATAATTTTACGGTTGAAATTTTAAAAAATCGTCTTTCGAAAAAGCAAAACAGTATGATAAAGCCTGCGATTTTAGAGCAAAGTGTTATTGCCGGTGTTGGAAATATCTATGCTGATGAGGCCTTGTGGCGAGCAAAAATTCACCCTGAAACTAGAGTTAAAAATTTTTCGAACGAAGATTTTGTGAATCTGCATGAGGCGATTCGTTTTGTAATGAATGAATCGATTAAAAGAGGTGGCTCAACCGACCGAAATTATGTTAATGCAGATGGCTCACGCGGAAATTATTTAAATTATGCCGCCGTTTATCATAAAGATGGCGAGCCTTGTAAGCGTTGCGGAACAGAAATCTCAAAAATTCGTGTTGGTGGCAGAGGAACACATTTTTGCACAAATTGCCAAAAAATTAAAGGTAGTGAAAACTGATGATTGGTGGAAAAACAACAATTCTATATGGTGATAACTCTTATGAACGCACTGCTCAACTCGCTAAAATGAAGATTGATGCTGAAAAATCTGGTTTTGAAATTCAAAAAAGTAACTCTGACGAGCTTTCGAAGAGTGATTTTGTGAGTTTAATTTGTGGCGTTAGCTTGTTATCTGAAAAACGTTTTGTTTATATCCGAAATTTGAGCGAAAATTCAGAAATTTGGCAGAATTTAGCTGAAATTTTACCAAGAATTTCAACCGATGTTCATCTTTGTTTAATTGAAGATAAAATTGATAAGCGTTCTGTTGTTTATAAAGCGATTTCGAAAATTGTTGAATTATATGAATTTAAGAATTTAACCGCAAGAGATTCGAAAAATTTAGCAGAGTTTGCACGACTTTTTGCAAAAAAACAAGGTTTATCGCTTGATAATAAAACGGCGAGTTTTTTGATTTCTTGGGTTGGTGTTGATGAATGGCGAATACGTGATGCAATCGAAAAAATCGCGTTAATTGGCGAGGCTAATGAGCAAAATATTCGTGAATTTGTTCCGCAGAATATTGAGAGCAATGCATTTGCAATTATTGAAATGATGTTTTTGGGCGATATTTTGAAGTTGCAAGAAGAGTTTTCGAAATTAAAAATTACAGATGGTGAAGACGGAGCTTTTCGCTTTTTAGGAATGATTTCAACACAAATTTTTAATTTAGTAGCCTTAAAAGTTGGTAAAAATATTGGGAAAACTACGGCAGAAATTGCTAAAGAAATCGGTGCGAATACTTGGGCTTTAGGAAAAATGGAGAATTTTGTGCAAAATCTGAGTGAAAGCCAACTTGCTGAGATTGTTTCGAAATTCGCACAGGTAGATGAAATTATTAAAACTGAAAGTGTTGATCCTTGGAACTTAGTTGAGTCAACAATTCTTGAAATTGCTAGCAAATTAAAGAGTTAAAAATAGTTTTCGAAAAAACGTTTTTGTGATATAATATAAATTGATTATGGCTAAAAAACAAGTAAAATCAACAAAAGGTAAATCTAAAAAAGTTTCAGCTCCAAAACAAAGTGTTTTGCCAGCTGGTTTTTGGGCACAGGTTGGCGCAGTTGTTTTGATTGCTTTTTCACTTTTTCTTGTTTTAAGTTGGTTTGGTGCTGGTGGTTCAGCATTGGTTGCAATTCATAAAGCGCTTCTTGGGCTTATGGGCTGGGCAACTTTCTTTTTGCCAGCAGTTTTGATTTTTATTGCTGTTGAAATCTTTCGTGATGAACAAAATCGATTTCCAATTTTAAACACTTTTGGGTTAATTCTAATTTTAATTTGGCTAAGTGGTTTTTTTGGTTTATTTAAAACTTCAGCTGGCGTTCATTATGGAGGTTGGAGCGGAGAAGTTTCGAATAAAATCATGCTAGCAATGGTTAATTCAATGGTGGCAGCAATTATTTATCTTTTGTTAATTTCAATTACGCTTCTTTCGATTTTAAGAGTTTCACCAATTGTGGTGATTAAAAAGATTGGCGAAATGCTTAAAACTAGCGATTTTGCAAATGAATCTAAAAATGCCAAAGTTTTCGAAAAAGCTAAAGAATCAATGTTGCTGAAAAAAGTTAACGATTCTGCTGAAGAAAAACCAGAAATTAAGCTAAATGCTGGCGTTGCAGTATTGGATAAAAAATCACAAGAAAAAGATGAGCCAAAAGAGAAAAAAGGCTTGATGCGAATTTCAAAGAAGCTGGAGAAGGTTTTGAAAGAAGAAACCAAAAAACCAGAAAATACTGGGCATATTTTCGATGATTCAAAATGGAAAGCGCCAGATTTTAGTTTACTTGAGCAATCGCAAGCTCCTGCCGATGCTGGTGATGTTGAGCAAAATGCACGCACAATTAAGAATACTTTGAGTGAATTTAATATTGAAGTTGAAATGGAAGCTGCAAATATTGGTCCGAGAGTAACTCAGTATACTTTAGTTCCACAAAGTGGTGTTAAATTAAGCAGAATTGAAAATCTTAGTGATAATATCGCTCTAAATTTGGCGGCTGAAGCGATTCGCGTTGAAGCTCCAATTCCAGGAAAACGTGCAGTTGGTATTGAAATTCCAAATTTGAAGTCGGCCGATGTGCGGCTTTATGGTGTTTTGGATTCGAAGGAATGGAAAAACTCACACGACCCACTAACTTTTGCAATAGGTAAAGATATTTCTGGCCATCCGGTTGTTGGAAATTTGGCAAAAATGCCACATCTTTTGATTGCTGGTCAAACTGGTTCAGGAAAATCCGTAATGATGAATGCACTTTTAACGAGTTTGCTTTATCGCCATTCGCCAAGCGAATTGAAGTTAATTATGGTTGATCCAAAAGTTGTAGAAATGACCGCTTATGAAGATATTCCACACCTTTTAACGCCAATTATTAATGATTCCGAAAAAGCGCTCTCAGCTCTTCGCTGGGCGGTGAATGAAATGGAGCGGCGCTATCGTGTTTTAGCTGATGAAAAAATTAAAGAAATCAAGAGCTATAATAAGCATGTAATTTCGAAAAATGAAAAAATCAAGAAGAATACGCCAGAAGGGGAAGAGCCAAAACTTCTTGAGCCTTTGCCATATATCGTAATTGTGGTTGATGAGCTTGCTGACTTGATGATGGCGGCCTCAAAAGATGTTGAAGCTATGATTGTGCGAATTGCTCAAAAAGCACGCGCAGTTGGAATTCATCTTGTTCTTGCAACTCAAAAACCAGTTGTTAGCGTTGTGACGGGCTTGATTAAAGGTAATGTTCCGAGTCGAATTGCTTTTAAGGTTGCGGCAAATGGTGATTCTCGAACAATTCTTGATCGTGGTGGTGCTGAAAAACTACTTGGTTATGGTGATATGCTTTTCTATATGAATGGAGCTTCTAATTTGAAGCGTGTTCAGGGAGCTTGGGTGACTGATGAGGAAGTTCTACGAGTAACCAATTTTATTCGTTCGCAAGGACCGCCACAATATAATGATGAAGTTATTTCGCAACCAGTACAAACACCAAGCTCAATGGGCGGTGTTGTGATGAACGGCGGTAGCTCTTCGATTGATGGAACTTTCGAAACAGCTGTAAAGATTGTAATTGAAGCACGAAAAGCCTCAACTAGCTATTTGCAGCGTAGGCTCGGAATTGGTTATAGTCGTGCCGCAAAATTAATCGATGATATGGAAGGTAAAGGAATTGTTGGTCCGCCAAATGGTTCAAAACCTCGCGAGGTTTTAGTTTCGAGCTATGAAGAGATCGGTGAATAATTTGCCGATTTTTTTATTTTCGAAAATCTCAATATCTATTATTAATATTTTAATATATTCTTAAAATTAAAGAAATATTAGAGTTTTATTGATTTTTTTCTCTAAAGATGATATAATTTAAAGGAATATTAGCTCAGCTTATTTGAAAGGATAGGCTTTAACCAAAGGAGTAAAAATGAAGGATTACGAACTTACAGTTCTTGTTCATCCAGACTTCGAAAGTGATCTTGAAAAAGTACTTGATAAGGTTCGAAGTTTGATTACTGCTAACGGCGGTGAAATTGCAAAAGAAGACAACTGGGGTAAGAAAAAACTTGCTTACGCTATTAAAGGTCAGGATTTTGCAATTTATGTTGCAATGGATGTTAAACTTCCAGCTACTGCACCTCTAAAAATCAGTAACACTTTGAACATTACCGACGAAGTTTTGCGATATTTGCTTGTTAAAGCAGAAGCACGACCAGTTGTAGAATCAGAAGAAAAATAATTTAAGAATAGGATAGAAGATAGTTATGGCTTTTAACAAAGTAATTTTGATGGGAAACTTAACTGCAGACCCAGAACTTCGAACAACTCCAAACGGCCAAAATCTTGCAAGTTTCACTCTTGCTATCAACCGAACTTGGAATAGTGCTAACGGTGAGCGCCAAGAAGAAACCAGCTTCATTAACTGTACTGCTTGGGGTAAAACTGGCGAAACGATTTCGAAATATGTATCGAAAGGTCGCCAACTACTTGTGAGTGGTCGTTTACAACAACGAACTTGGCAAGATAAAGATACTGGCAAAAATCGAAGTGCAATTGATGTTGTGGTTGAAGAATTTAGTTTTGTGAGTGATGGAAATCGCAGTGGAAGCGCACCTTCAGTACAAAAAAATGAAGAGCCAACTATCGGTGATGACTTTTCGGATGAGCCAATCGACCTATCTGATATTCCATTCTAATTTAATTAAGGAGTAAAATGGCTAAACGATTTAAACGAGAAATCCCAGCGTATTTTGATTACCGAGATGTTAAAACTTTGCAAAAATTTGTTAACATTTATGGTCAAATTGAGCCAGCTACAAAAACTGGTTTGAGCGCTAAACAACAACGACAATTGACAGTTGCTATCAAACGAGCTCGTCATTTGGCATTGCTAGCATTCGTAACAAATGCTTAATTGATTTTCGAATCTTCCTTGCTCAAAACTGGGTAGGGAAGATTTATTTTTAAAAATAATTTAAGGAGGAAAATGTATCAGCCAACTGATTTAAAAAAGGGTGTAGTTTTTCAGCTTGATGGTCAGCCATATCGAGTGGTTGAATATAACCAAAAAGTTGTTGGCCGTGGTGGAAGCATCGTAAGTTTAAAAATCAAGAACCTTATTACAGGAGCTTTATTGCCAAAAACTTTTAAGGGCCAAGATAAAGTTGAACCAGCAGAGGTTTCGAATAAAAAAGTTCAATATCTCTATAATGACGGTGAAGATTTCCATTTTATGGACCCAGAGACTTTTGAGCAATTTCAACTTTCGAAGGAAATTATTGATGAAGCTGCTGGATATTTAAAAGAAGCAGAAGAATTGAATTTGCAATTTTTTGATGGTAAGGTTATCAATGTTGAGTTACCGAAAAATGTTTGGTTGAAAGTTGTTTATACTGAAAATGTGGTAAAGGGTGATACAACTTCAAGCGTTTTGAAAGATGCTGAACTTGAAACTGGAATTACAGTTAAAGTACCTGCCTTTATTAAGGAAAATGATGTTATCTCTGTTGATACTTCAACGGGTGAATATCGAGAACGCCAAAAATAATTAAGGTTATTATTAAGAAATAGGCTGGAATTTTAAGAACCAGCTTATTTTTTATTGTATAAAAAATTTGAACAATAAGCTTGTATATATTTTTAAGATGAAATGTGGTATAATATACAATGTGAAAGCTAGACTAGATATTTTATTAACTCAAAGAAAGATAGTTGATAGCCGTTCTCAGGCTGAGAGCTATATTAAACTTGGCAAAGTTTTTGTTGATGGTATGAAAAGGACCAAGCCTGGATTTTTTACTAATATTGATTCGGAGATAAAACTCCTTCAAGATGTTCAATATGTTTCAAGGGCAGGTCTCAAGCTTGAAAGTGTTGCAAAAATAATGAAAATTAATTTTAAAGATAAAGTTGTCTTAGATGTTGGTTCAAGTACTGGTGGATTTACGGATTATTCATTGAGGAACGGTGCAAAAAAAGTTATTGCTGTTGATGTTGGTACGAACCAACTTCATCCAAAGTTAATAGTGAATAAAAAAGTTGAACTTCATGAAAAAACAGATATAAGAGTTTTTAACACGAGTCAAAAAATTGATTTAGTTGTTATTGATGTTAGTTTTATATCTATAAAAGAAATTTTACCAAGTGTTACAAAATTATCTAATAAAGACACACTAATAATTGCAATGGTTAAGCCGCAATTCGAAGCAGGTAAAAATGGAACTACTAACGGTATCGTCAAAAATAATTCATACCGAAGAAGAATACTTCAAGAATTTGAAAATTGGTGTCGTATAAATAATTTATACATAAAAGATAAAAGAGATAGTGGAATAAAAGGCTCTAAGGGCAATCAAGAGAGATTCTATATTCTGAAAGTATTTAATAAATAATTTATACAAAATAAAAACCGCAAAACATTATATGCGATTTTTATTATCTTAAACGTTAAACCTAAATTCAACAACATCATTTGGGGACATAATATATTCTTTGCCTTCAGTTCGAATCTTTCCACGATTCTTTGCTTCAAACTCACTGCCAGCCTCAATTAAATCGTTAAAGTCGATAACTTGTGCAGCAATAAAACCCCTTTCGAAATCTGTATGAATTACTCCTGCAGCTTGTGGGGCTGTCCATCCTTTCTTGATCGTCCAGGCATGAACTTCTTTTGGCCCTGCTGTCATATAACTTTGTAGCCCAAGTGTGTCATAGGCGGCATGAATCATCTGATTTAAGCCAGTTTCTTTAGCTCCGTAGCTTTCGAGTAAATCTTTTGAATCTTCCTCACTTAAACATTTTAGCTCTTCCTCTAACTTGGCGCATACAAATATTGACTTTGCAGGAAGAACCATTTTTGAAAGTTCTTCTTTTTTAGCCTCATCGGTTAAAGTATTTTCATCAATATTGAACGCATAAATTACGGGCTTTGCAGTTAGTAAATGTAAATCTTGAATTGCTTTGTAATCTAAATCTTCTATTGAAGAGAGAAGAACTCCAGCTTGAAGTTGTTCAACTAATTTGTTCAAGTATTCAGTTTGTTTTCGAAGAGCTGGTTTTGCCTTTGCTTCTTTTTGGAGTTTGGGCAAGCGGTTTTCGATAGTTTGAATATCTGCTAAAATTAACTCAGTATTAATAACCTCAATGTCATTTTTTGGGTTAACTTCATT
>CAUUHI010000026.1:0-7546 GCA_963544935.1 uncultured Saccharimonas sp. (SeqCode)
ATTTTTATGTTATCTAAGCTTTTAATACGTCTACCATATATAAAGCTTATTGCATCTAAGATATTATTAAATTTAATATCTTTCTGTATGATATTTAAGTCTACGTATATTTCGTTTTGTCGCATAGATATTAATTCTTTATCTAAGTTGCTCGATATACTGTTATTTATCTCGCTATCTTTTAATAAAATAATATCTTGATTAACTAAGATATATGCTTTGCATATCTTAGCATCAATGCTTTTATATATCACTTCGTATGTACCTGCGTCTAATTTATATACATACTCTTTCTCATGTATTAAATCTAATCCTAATGCGTATAACATATAATATATCTCACTTAATTCATGTGATATATACTCATATTCACTCTTGTTTATTGTATCATGATTCGTTAGTTGAGTTTGATTATTATACGCATCCGTTAAATTTATTTTATTGTTTATCACATTCTCTAAATACTGGATTATTCCGTCATTAAATAAATTGGACTCGTCTATTATAAAATAAACTAAATCCCAATTATTAGAATGCGATGTAGGTCGATTTAATACACCGTTCTTTGACTTGCCTACGTATATATTATTGTTCTTGACTAATATATATACTAGAAAACTTTGATAATCAAAGCTTTTTATGTTATTATACAAGTATTCTCGCACCTTTTGATGCTGGAAAATTTTTGAAGAAAAGGAGGGTTAAAAATGATTAACCTTCTTACAAACCTAATCATATTCGTTTTGCGAACAGCTAATGTCATTACTTTTGGTGCTCTTGATAATCTTGGAGTTGTTTATTCAATTCTGGTTTTTGCAACACTAGTAGTGTTCGTCAAGCTTGACTCAAAAATTCAAATCTGCGATTTTTGGCGGAGTTCTGGATTTTTCATTAAAACTCTCATTTTCATTGGGGTTCTATTCAACACACTTCCCCAATGGTATTTCTGGGTTGCGGGTGTGATTTTGGTCGTTTTGGCATATTCCTTAACGACCAACCCTGATGATGAAGAAGATGAAGAGCCATCGATTTTAGCAAGAATTCATGATATCCTAATAGAGGAATATCATAAAAAGGGCTTAAAAAATTCTTCTAAAAAGCTAGAGGAGCCAAAGAGTCGGAAGTTTCCACCTCGTAAGCTTCCACCAGTGTGACCTACTAAATCGCCTTAAACAAAGGCGATTTTTCTTTATTTTTCGAAAAAAATTAAATCGCTTGCGTTTATTTAATATATATTATATGCTTATTGACTTTTTAATACTTTTGTGCTATAATTCTAGCAGTTGACATATCATAATCAGCAGATCTGTCAATGAAGCTTAAAAATCGGGTTATTATGAGGTATTAATCGTGTACCTCAGTGTTCATTTTGTTATTTAGCCAAATAATAAAAAATCTAACGAAAGGAAGGTAAAATAGGAATGAACACGAGCAAAAAAATTAAAGAACTATTAGTGAAAATTCGGAGTCTTATCGGAGACGACAAGAAGTCGATGAAATGGTTTCATGAAGTTCAGGTTAAGGCCTCAACTTTCGAAACCGAAGAAGAAGAAATTGCTTATCTTGAGAGTATCATAGATGAGTTGAAAAAAAATGACGGTGAAGCTGCTAATGAAGCCACAAAATCAAATATGTGGCCAGCAATAGCGCTAGGTGTCGCGCTGTCTCTATTTATAATCGGCGGAGCAGCGTTGTACTTTTTGTTTTTAGCACCAAAAAGCACTAATGTAGGCAATAACACGGTCGCTACTTCTTCCGTAGTCAATTCAAATATGGATCTTCCGAAGGAAGATTTCCAAGTCATCGACTATAAGGTCGATGGAGAAAATATTGTCTATAGCGGCAATATCGCGAACGCACAACATAAAGTGTTCGCGAATGGCTCAGAAGAAAATTCCATTTCATCAAACTCCAAAGATGCAGCCAGCGAGATGATTCAATATATGAGTCACAATGCAGTCGCTCTTAAAGAGAAGGCGATGACTTTTGGGATTGTTGACACTAAGACTGATGTCAAGGACTGGCTGGTAAAAGGTAAGGACGGAAAGATCCATTATAATGACAAGGGTAAAGACGTTTTCTATCAAACGAAAGCGTTTATTACCAGAAGTCAGTTATCTTCCAAAAAAATGGAGGGCGGATCGAATTACTATACCACTGGAGTTAACGACAAAGGTGATGTAGTAATTAGTAAGCAGGCTCAAAACCTTGCAGGACATCAATATATAGAAATTTCGAATCCGAAAGATTCAAAAGAGAAATATTCTTATTGTGTCCTGGTTTACTGTGGGAATACTGTTATGAAAAATAACAATATTCCCGGAATTCCGACAGAAAAAATCGAGATTCCTCCTACAAAACCAGGAAAACCTGACAAGCCAAGCGAAAGCAAGGTTGAGAAAAAAGACCCTAGCAAAGACCCAGCTAATCAGGGCAAAGCCCCAGTTGGCGGAGGCCAAAACGATGGCTCTGAAAATGGTACGGAGACTACTCAGGCAAAATTGCCTGAAAGCTACTCTGCACCAACAGCTCCATCTGCACCAGCAAGCTCAACTACACCATCACAAGATTCTCGCATCAGCGAGCCATCTCAATGGTCTGGTGCTGGCAAGATAACAGATTCCAATGGCACTACAACAGTGACCAATGATGGGTCTGTGACCACCCCTGACGGTCGGAACTATAGCGGATTAACAAATCCAAGCTCAGTTCCACCAGTAGAGTCTGGAGCAAATGGGACTACAGCCCCATCAAGCTCTGCTAATTTTGCAGGCAATGGCTCAATGAGCGAGCCTGCAATTGACGACTGATTTTTTAACGATTAGCACCTTTTCGAAACTCACGCTGGGCGGTTTTCCGCCGCCCGGCTTTACATTGATACTTCTTAATAACCCGATTTTAAGTTTTAACAATTCGGCTAAAGCGAAGAAAACAAAACATTGACAAACAGAATTATGATGATACTAATAATAAATTCTAATAAGTGGAGATTAGAAGGGAGAAAATGAGGGACCAAATGAAAAAACTCATTAATTTTATTAAAAACCATTCAATAATCTCTGGTTCAGTTTTGGTGGCAGCAATAGCTCCGGCTCTAGTTTGGGCTTGGGGTCCATCTCGACCATCATTCACTATCGAAAAACCAGCAGATTATATTACATTCAACTCAATCACAAATAACCCTGTGATTGGCGGAGACGAAAAAGATTTCGTTGGAATCCGTGAAGTTGGCTCAAACGCAAAATGGACAAACAATATGAAAGTCCAAAATGGCAAAGAATATTACGTTCGAATGTATGTTCACAACAACGCAGCTTCGAACTTAAATCTTGTTGCCGAAAACGTAGTAGCAAAACTTAACGTTCCAACAACAACAGCAAAAAATATGACTGTTCAAGGTCAAATTTCAGCTTCAAATGCAAAGCCCAACACAGTTTGGGATGAAGCAACTTTCTCAAGCGATAATGACTTTAACTTGGCTTATGTTGCTGGTTCTGCCCTTTTCGAAAATAACGGAATGGGTACAACTAAGCTTCCAGACAGTATCGTAAATAATACTGGAGCAAAACTTGGATATGATAAACTTGACGGAAAAATCCCTGGATGTTTCCAATATGCAGGCTATGTAACCGTTAAAGTTAAAGCTCAAGTTAGCCAACCGCGAGAAAAAACTAATATCGACCTTGCGAAAACAGTTCGAAACAAAACAAATGGTGAAAAATCTTGGGTTGAAACTGTAAACGCAAAATCTGGCGACGCAGTTCAATTCCAAATTCACGCTAAAAATACAGGTTCTGCAGGAATTCAGAATCTTGTAATTCGCGACATTCTACCAAAAGGTTTGAATTACGTCGCAGGCTCAACAAAGCTCTACAACACATCAAATCCAAAAGGATTGAAAGTTAGCGACAATGTCATTCAAAATTCTGGAATCAATATCGGTTCATATCAACCAAATGGCGACGCTTATGTTCGGTTTGACGCAACTGTTTCAGCTGAAAATAGTTTGCCAGTTTGTGGAGAAAACACTCTAACTAACATCGCTCAAGCAAGTGACCAAAAAATCGTTAAAAACGACACTGCAAGCGTAAAAGTTACAAAAAAATGTGAAACTCCTAAAAATCCAGTTTATAAATGTGAAGCTTTAAGTTTGAACATTGTCCGAAAAGACGAAAAGCAAATAACTTATGCGGCTGACACAAAATATTCAGTAAAAGACACAGAGTTTACTGGCACAAAATATGTAGTAAAAAATTCAAAAAATGAAGTTGTTGCCGAAAAAGTTGTAAATGGTGGAACTAAATTCGAAATTACCGTTCCAAACAATGTGAACGAAAAATACACAGTTACTTCAACAATCATCACTAAAAACGGTGAAAATTCAAATACTAACTGTGAAAAATCTTTCGAAACTAAGGCTCCAGCGCCAATTCCATCTAAACCGGAATTAGTATGTCGAAATATTACAATTAACCAAATTTCTCGAACAAAATTCGAATTTAACACTTCTTATACTGTAAATAACACAACATTCGTTGGCGTTAAATATATAGTAAAAGATCAAAGTGGCAAAGTCGTAATTGAGAAAACTGTAAATAATGGCTCAAAATTGACACTCGACATTGAAATTGTTGGTAAATTCACTATTTCTTCAACAGTTATCACAAAAGATGGCGAAAACTCAAATTCAAATTGTGAAAAATCTTTCGAAGTTAAACGTGAAGAAAAACCTTCAATCCTTATCAAGAAAACTGTAAATAATCAGAAAAATGCTAAAATTGAAGCAAATACTGATTTTAACTACGAGATTACAGTTTCGAATAACGGAAATGTTGATTTGAAAGATGTTGTTGTAACCGACCATGCACCAGCAAATATTACTTTTGTAAGTGCCAATAGTGGTGAGATCAAAGATAATACTTTAACTCTAAAGATTAGCTCTTTGAAAGTTGGTGAAAGTAAAACTATTACAATTAAATCACGAGCAATAGCAACAGGAATAACTGCCGTAAATACAGCTTGCGTAGACACGCCAACAATTCCTGGCGACAATGACAGTTGTGATAGCGCGAAAGTGGAAGTTCCAAAGAAACAAACTCCACCAACGCCTACACCAAACAATCCAACACCAAATATTCCAACAGAGTTGCCACAAACTGGTGCAAATAGCATTTCTGCAATTCTTGGATTAACATCAATGGTGACCGCCTTTGGTTACTACTTCGCTAGCCGAAAAGCTGCAAGATTCTAAGCTGACCGCTTCTCAATGGAGCGATCAAGCTTCAAATCTAAAAAAATAGACTTCCACTTGGAGGTCTATTTTATTTTTACAAATCTTGCTGACCTTTTTTATCAGCAATTTTTCTCGCTGCTATAATTACATTATCAATTAATGAAGCCACCGTAAGCGGACCAACACCACCCTTCACCGGGGTGATTATTAAGTCTTTTCGAAAATCACGAACTTCTTCAGCTACATCGCCTTTAATTTTACCATTTTCGCTTGCCGTTCCGGCATCAACAACCACAGCTTTATTTTTTAACATTTCTGAAGTTATTAAATTTGGCTTTCCAACAGCTGTAATTACCACGTCAAAATCTTTAAGCTGCTCTTTCATTTCTTTCGAATTAAATTCATCAAATTTCGAAACTGGCACACCAGAAGCCTCAAGTATTTTTGAAAGCGGTGCACCTACCAACTTACCTTGGCCAACAATAGCAACTTTTTTATTCTCTAACGAAATGTTATACCCTGCCAAAAGCCAATTTATCGCCTGAGCTGTAGCCGGTACAAAAGCACCACCGTTCAAACCGTCAACGTCTTTCTCTTTAGATATTTCCGATAAAATTTGCTCAGTTTCCTCTTTCGAAATCTTCTCGCCATTTTCATCTTCAAGCGGAAGTTGAACAATAATTCCATGAATACTTTCATCAAGATTTGCTTTTTGGATTTCTTTTTTCATGAATTCAACAGCAGCTTTTCGCCGCTCAACCTCAATTAAAATATCTTCACCATATTTTTCTTTAAGCCGCATATAAGTTTCAGTTACAGGATTTTTCGAAGAGTAAAAAATTACTAATTTTGGAAAAACCCGCCAACTTTGCCGCAAAGCCCGCACTTGCTTAGCTTGACGCTCCTTAATAAAATCGCGGAGTTCTGCACCATTTAAAATTCTCATTCTTTTTATTATACGCAAATATATTGAAAAATTCAATTTTTTAATATATAATTTAAAATATAATCATTACAGAAGTTAATCAAAGAAAGGATTTTGAATGTATAATTATAATAGTTACCATACATATGGGTACAGAAATTACAACCATAGCGCAGACGCTGAAGCTATTGCTGGAATATCTATTGCATTCTTTTTAATTTTCGCACTAGTTGCTGCAGTTATAGGATATGTTATCAGCTCTCTTCTTTACATGCTAATTTTTAAAAAGGCTGGAATCGATGCCAAAAAAGCTTGGATTCCTTTCTATAACAGATGGATATTCTTCGAACTCGGTGGACAAGAAGGTTGGAAATCTCTTTTAACTTTCGTTCCTTATGTCGGACTAATAATCTCATTTGTTTTTGAAGTTCTTGCAGTTATTGAAATCAGCAAAAAACTCGATAAATCACCTTACTGGTCTATTCTTTTCATATTTGTAGCTCCTATTTGGTTCTTAATTCTTGGTCTAGATAGTTCTCGCTGGAATGATATAGCCGGTAAAGAAAGCCTTGCAAAAGGAACTATCCTTGGTTATAAAATCGTAGAAGAAGAAAAGGAAGCAGAAGAAGAAAAAGCTCCTGAAGCTAAAGAAGAAAAAACAGAAGAATAATTCTTTTTTAAATCTTAAAACGACATTCGAATCGAGAATGTCGTTTTAATTTTCATTAAATCTCCAGCGGTTCTTGTTCAATTTTTAAGCCAAATTTTTCAAAAACCCTATCCTGAATCATTTTTCTTGCTTTAGCCAGCTCATCATAGTTTTTAGCTGAAATATTTGTTAAAACTAAAGCATTTTCTGGATGAACTTTTATTCCAAAAAATTCTTTTCCCTTCAAGCCTGTTTGCTCAATAAGCCAGCCAGTTGCAATTTTGTATTTTTCGCCAACTTCAAAGAGTGGTACATTTTGATATTTTTTGCAAATCTCTGCAGCTTTCTCTTTCGAAATTATCACATTCTTGAAAAAACTCCCAGAATTTGGAATTTCTTCTGGATCTGGCAATTTTTTTGAACGAATCTCAACCACCGCGTTCATTACATCTTTCGCTGTTAGATTTTCTTTATTTTTGCCAATATTTTCAAGTTTCTCCTTTAAAACCTTGTATTCAGGCATTTCTGGTTTAGATTTTGAAAGCTTCAAATTCACCGAAACAATAAAATATTTTCCTTTAGCATCATTCTTAAAAATACTATCACGATAAGCGAATTCACATTCACTTTTTAATAAAGTTTTAATTTTACCAGTTGAGATTTCGAAAACTTTAACACTTTTCAAAATATCAGCAATTTCCTGGCCATAGGCACCAACATTCTGGATTGGTAGAGCTCC
>CAUUHI010000027.1:0-7314 GCA_963544935.1 uncultured Saccharimonas sp. (SeqCode)
TTCTCCATCAAAAATCCAGCTTAAATTCTTCTTTGAACCCTTTAATTCGACGCTTTGAATTTCTTGTTTTTTTGAATTTAAAAGAATAATTTTATTATTGCCAGTTTTCGAAAATTTAAAACTATTTTCACTATTAAAATTAATTGTTAAAAAATCATTCGGTAAAATCTCTACATCTTTAAAATCAATTTTTTGTGGCTCTTTATTATTTCATGCATAAATTTCAACCCCGCATTTTTTAAGTGAAATTTTCTGATTTTTAGTATTTTTTAGCTCTAAAAACTGTTCATTTGAATTAATTAAAACTTCGCTAATTTGTAAATTTTCACAAAAATCTTCTTCAATTTCAGCTAATCCGCCAGAACTAAAAATCACTTTTTTTTGTGAAATTTCAAAAATATCTTTATTAAAATTACGAATTAAAATATCATTTTTAGTAATTTCTGGCGCATTTTTTTCTTCGCACTTCATATTTTCTGCACATAAAAAATCAACTTTTTTGCCATCAATTTTAAGCTCAATCTGTTCACTCAATAAATCTTGACTCAAGATTTTTCCATCGCCATCTTTTTCGCTAAATAATATTTGTGCTTTTTTTAAAAAAATTCCGTTCGAAATTTCACCAATATTTTGATTATTCTGGATAATTTCAATTTTCGAAAACTGGAAATCTTCACCAAAATTTGAGATTTCCAACATTGAATTCGAAACTTTTGAAATTAAAATATTTTGCGTATTTAAAGCTTGAGTTTTATTTAAAAATCCCAAAAAAAGCGTGAATAAAACACTCAAAAAAATAATTCTAGAAATCTTCATTTAAAAACTTTCTTTTTATTAAAATTACAATTTCAAAAATAGCTAAAAACATCAAATTTAAAATAAAATTATTATTTTCAGTTTTCAAAAATCCAGTGTTTGGTGCTAAAATTCGCCTCTGATTTTTTAAATTATCTATTTCATTATTTAACAAAATATCATTTTTAGTATTTTTTTCTAGTTGTTCTGGTTGCTTATCTTGACTAAAAACTATATTTTTCTCATTTTTTAAATTCTCTGAATCTTTAAAAATACTTTTTTCTTCATTTACATTAGCTTTATTTTTATCTTCCCCTTTTTCAGAGTCCTTATCTTCAGGATTTAAAACTTTTTTATCTTCAGCTTTATCTTCTCTTTTAGGAGCTTCAGGTTTTTTTTCTAATTCATCTTTTTCATCGTTTAGATTTTCTGTTTTTTCAAGCTTTAATCCACCAAATCTTGGCGGATATTCATCAAGATTTCGTAAACCAAAATTATAATTATTTCGAACTTCAATAGTAGTCATTTTATCGCCATTTTTCAATATCTCAGCTTTCGAAACAGCAACTTTCTCAACACCCTTATTACTAGGTTTTAAATCGGTTGAATTTTTAACTAGCCCCTTAATGCATCTCTTTTCATCAGAACAAATATAATCTTTCAATTCACCATCAATATAAAGCCCTAAGATAGGCTTCTGGCCAATAGTGTCAATATTTCGAAATTCTTCCTTAAATTTCACATCAGAATTCTGAGCATTTTGCGCAAAAGTCATATATTGTTGAGATTTAAAAATTCCATTTTGAACTTTTGCAATTTCAATTTGTTTTTGATTGTTTTTAAGCGAAATTTCTTTAAATCTATAGTCTTCGCCACTATTAAAAAGTTCAACAAATTCCTTCGAATCAGTAGCATAAACTCGCGAGATATAGATCTTTTTCTCTTCCGCAAAAGTATTTTTCGAAAAAATAAGAGCGATTAAAAAAGCAAAAAAACCAATAATTAAACTTTTCCTCATTCCCTCCTCCTTTTCTAAAATGTCCAAAATATTTTAGCATAAACGAAATGCAAAATCAAGTAAAAATAAAATCACTCGCTTGGAGTGATTTTATTTTTAGACTGTAAGTCGTTTTCGGCCTTTTAGTCGGCGTCGTTTTAGAACTTTAATTCCAGCCTTTGAAGACATCTTATTTCGAAAACCGTGAGTTTTCGCACGATGTCGTTTATGTGGTTGATGTGTTCTTTTTGGCATATCTATCCTATTTTACAATTTAATATCAAAAAAATCAAGTTGATTACTTTTCATAAGCTTTTTAATCTGTTACTTAAACTTGAAATTTTACTAAATTCATTTTGTAGTATACCATAGTTTTCCACAAAAAACAAGGACTTTTCCACAGATATTACAGTAGTATTTAAAAAATGTGGAAAAATTCTTCTACTTTTCAAAAATTATAACATATTTTTTATTTCTTAAAATTTTAGGTTGTGGAAAACTCAAAAATGTTATAGAATAGAATTATGAATGAGTTGTGGAAAAATATCTTAGCTGAACTCGAAATGGATCCTAAAATTCAAGGTGCTAATTTTAAGACTTGGTTTGCTGACACACAACTTTTATCTTTAGAGAATGACCATGCAGTTATTGGTGCTAAAAATTCTTTCATAACTAACACTATTAAGAAAAAATATATCGAACATATTAAGAAAGCTTTTCGAAATAACGGTAAAAATCCTGAAATTATTTCTTTTGAGGTTATTTCTACAAAAAAGCTCAAAAAACAGGCCGAAGAAATCCCAGCACCTTCTCTAAAAAAACCTTCTGTTGAAGATTTAATCAAAAAGAAAACTGAAAGAGCTAAACATTCTAGTGGTCTAAATAAAGATTACACTTTCGAAAATTTCATTGTTGGTGGCTCAAATGAATTAGCATATTTTGTTAGTCAAAATGTTGCAGAAAATCCTGGTAAAAAATATAATCCACTTTATTTTTATGGTGATTCCGGCCTTGGTAAAACACACTTGATGCAAGCGATCGGAAACGCAATTGAAGAAAAGCATCCAGAAATGACCGTTCTTTATATTACAATCGAGAATTTTTATCGTGATTTTCTGGAAAATGTGCGTTCAAAAAAGCAAGGCTATGCCGATAAATATCGAAATGTTGATGTTTTAATTGTTGATGATATTCAGTTTATTTATGGAAAAGATAAAACTCAAGAGGAATTTTTTCACACCTTTAATGAGCTTCATCGCGTAAATAAGCAGATAATTCTTTCAAGTGATCGTGCACCCTCTAGCATTCCAACTTTAACAGATAGGCTAAAAAGTCGTTTCGAAAGTGGAATGATGGTTGATATTCAGCTACCAGATTTCGAAACTCGCCAGAGTATCGTTGAAGCTCGCGCTGAACACGAAAAAGTTAAACTTGAACCAGAAGTTTCAGAATTTATCGCTGAAAATTATCGTACAAATATTCGAGAAATTATTGGAGCAGTTACTCAACTGATTGCAATGGCAGAACTTAGAAATATTAAGCCAAGTCTCGAACTTGCACAAGGTTTAATTCAAAATAGCCGTCCAATAAGGCCAAATCACTTAAACTCAAAAAAAATTATTGATAAAACCGCTAAATATTTCGGAGTTTCGAAAGAAGATATTTTAAGTAAATCTCGACAAAAAGATATCAATCATGCCCGCCAAACAGCCTGCTATTTGATGAAGTATGAGCTAAAAATGAGCTTTCCACAAATTGGTAAAGAATTTTCACGAGATCATTCGACCATTATGAATGGAGTTTCGAAAATTGAAAAAAGTATTAAATTAGATGCCGAGATTCGTTCACAAATTGAAGGGCTAAGAGATTTAATTTATGAATAGAGCCATAAAGGCTCTATTTTTATATCTGTTAATTTGACAATTATTTTATTCTAGTTTATAAAAAGCGAACAGTTATTTTTTGTTCTCTTTTGACTTTTTTGAATTATATTTTATTTATTTGTATAAAAAATTTATGTCCCTCCCTCCACCTAGATTGCAAAATATTATTTTTATTTCTTTATTATGTTTGACATTACTTATATAATATTTTAATAAAATGTTGAAAGCTTGTGGAAAAATAGCTAATTCGTTGAGTGAAAGTCATTTAAATCTTGCCGAAAAAATCACCAAAGTTTTACACAGGTTGGTTATGTATATTTTTAAAAGCTTAAAATTATGGAAAAGTTGTTATTTTTCCACAAAGTTTTTCAGAAAGTTTTACTTTGATTTTCCACACAAAAAATGGTATAATTTTAAGTAGTGAAAGCTTGGTTTTCCACAGTTTCCACAATACCTATTATTATAATTACCACTTTTTAAGAAAAAGGATTTAAATTTTTATGGAACTGACTGTTAAGAAAGATGATTTATCTAAAGCACTCAATAATATCTCAGGAATTGCAAGTAGTAAAACTAGCTTGCCAAGTTCTGAATATATTCTTTTTCAAACAGACGGTTCAAGACTTCTAGTTGCTGCTACAAATTTAGAAATTGCAATTTCACAAAAAATTAGTGCAAGAATTGAAAAAACAGGTTCCATTTTAATGCCAGAAAAACTAACAAAAAGTTTTATTGATAGTTTACCTTCAAATAGCGAAGTTTCTTTTAAAGTTAATGGTGGAAATATTTCAATAGAAAGTGGAAATTATAAATCAAAAATTAATGGTAGTTTAGCTGAAGAATTTCCAGAGATACCAACTGTTGATGAACCTACTGCAAGATTCTTTATTGGCTCTGATATTTTTAAAGAGTCGGTCAGTCAAGTTGATACGGTAAGTAATGACACTTCCCGACCAATCTTAACTGGAGTTTTTCTTCACACTTTTGAAAATAATATTTATATGGCGGCTACTGATGGGTATCGTTTAAGTGAGCGCAAGCTTTTCGAAACAGACCAAGAATTCGAATCGCTCGTACCAAGTAATGTTCTAAAAAAGGTTTCAGGCGTTATTCCTGAAAAACTTGATGAAATTGAAATCCTGATCAATGACAATCAAATTCAATTTATGGTTGGCGAAATTCTGGTTGTGAGCAATTTAATTGATGGAAAATATGTTGAATATCGGCGGTTAATCCCAGAGTCAACTGAAACTGTTTTGAAGATGAAACGGGCTGATTTTATGCAAACAATTAAAGTTGCTGAGGTTTTTACAAGAGATTCTGGTGGAAGCATTACTTTACGAGCTGATGAAGAAACTTCGAAATTATCAATTCATACAATTGCGAGTGAAATTGGCGAAAGTACATCTGAAACTGAAGCCGAAATTACTGGCGGTGGCGAAGTTACTTTAAATGTTAATTATATTAAGCAAGCTCTATCAGCAATTAAATCACCCGAAGTTTCTTTTGGATTTTCTGGAAAACTTGCGCCAACAGTTTTTAAAAGTACTGAAAGCGATGATTATATTCATATCGTGATGCCACTGAAAAGTTAGGATTTAAATGATTTTAAAAACTCTGAGAGTTCAGAATTTTCGAACACATTCTGATTTTATTTTAGAAATTGGCGAAAAATCAACTCTTATTTCTGGTGCTAATGGTAGCGGAAAAACTTCTCTTCTTGAGGCAATTTATTTTGCACTGCAGGGCACGAGTTTTCGCTCGAGTGATAAAGAAATTTTAAGAAATGATGGATCGAGCTGGTTTCGAATTGATTTAAAAGATTCAAAAGATTCGTTAAGAACGATTATTTTTAATGATGCTGTTCAAAAATCAAAAAAACAGTTCCTTGTTGACGGGAACAAAAAAGCACGTTTGAGCTCTAATTTGCGCATTCCTGTTGTACTTTTCGAACCAGACGACCTTCAACTTTTGAGTGGATCACCAACACGGCGAAGGAATTTTTTAGATTATTTTCTTTCGCAAATTTTCCCCAGTTTTCAATTAGCTCTTGCAAGATACAACAAGGCTTTGAAGCAACGAAACAATCTTTTAAAACGTGATAATGTTTCGAAAGATGAGCTTTTTCCTTGGAACTTAATGTTGGCGGAATATGGCGCAGAAATAATATCTAAAAGACAAGATTTTTTAGAGCTTTTGAATTCAAAAATTGAGGAAGTTTATTTTGAAATTTCAGGTGTTAAAGATGAAATTAAAATTGATTATTTAGGTGAAAAGGTTTCGAAAAATGAAATTTTATCTATTTTAAGTGAAAATATTGAACGTGATAAGATTTTGGGTTATACAAATTTTGGCCCACACAAGCATGATATTCAATTTATTTTTAATAAAAAGCCGGCACAAAATGTGGCGAGTCGGGGTGAAAACAGAAGTTTAGTTTTAGCTCTGAAATTTATTGAAACTGATATTTTAGCTGATTTAACTTCTAAAAGACCGATTGTTCTTTTAGATGATGTTTTTTCTGAACTTGATGATGATCGACAGAAATTATTAACTAAGCATTTTTCGAAATATCAAACAATTATTACTTCAACAAATGAAATTAAAGTTGAAGATTGTAAAATAACCTCGCTGGAATAGCAGAGGTTATTTAAATAAAACGTATTAATGAAGGCTACAAGTTGGATCTATAAAATTAACTTTATATTTTTTGAAAATATTCTTTTCTTTAGATTCAAGCCAATTTGTTGCTAAATCTTTGTAAAAATCATAGTTCGAACTATTACATTTACTAAATATTCTAACCGATATATCTTTGACTTCTGTTTTGTCTTTTGCATCCAGATTATAGGTTATTGAAAAACCCGTAGGTAATGATGTTTTTGTTGCGTTTGTATATGGCAAATGTTTAACTATAGGGTGCTTTTCGGTCAATCTCTTCATTGTTTCTGTTATTTTTGCATAACCAGCACCACTTCTAATTATATCGTCTTTCTCATGTTCATTATACCAAGTTCCGTTTGGATCATTTTGAGCTAAAGCTAATGAAATATTTGTTTTTTGACCAGATTTAATTTCGAACTCTTTCGAGGCGCTTTCGAAACCGTCCTTTGCCACTTCAACTTTATATTTGCCTGGTGTCATTGTGTGAGTTCCATTTTGGATTTTTTTGCCGTTAATTGTTATATTTGAACTTTCTGGTGCGATGCTGAGTAGTAATTTACCGCAATAAATATCAGACCAAATCCACCATCCTATAATTACTAACGATAGTATTCCAAAAATGGCCAGAACAGAATAAATTTTAACTTTAGTAGAATTATCAATATTTTGCATATTTTAACCTTTCCATCGCCAAACTTCAACTTCGCCGAGGTTTTCCATAATTTGAAGATTCATCGGCTCAATAATGCCAGTTGTTCTACTGTGTCCAGCATTTGCAACTTTATCTTCACCATTAACCTGAACATAGAATTCTATGTGGGCCGCAGCTCCACCGCCAGTTCCTGATGATATAATATCACCTGGCTTCATATTGCTTGTGCTTCCATTATAAGGTATTTTCTCATATTTATCTGGGTTACTGCGCATATATTGAACAAGATTTGCAACGCCGCAACAATGTTTAGCGTATTCTGG
>CAUUHI010000028.1:0-7088 GCA_963544935.1 uncultured Saccharimonas sp. (SeqCode)
CAAAGGCGGGTTTGTTTGTGTTCCTGTTGGAATAAGCGCTTGGATCTTGAGAATTCCAATTGTGATCCATGATTCTGATGCTCACCCAGGTTTAGCTAATCGTATTATTTCAAAATTTGCTAAAAGGATTGCAACAGGCGCACCGCTCGAATTTTATAATTATCCAAAAGAAATTTCAAAATATGTTGGAATTCCAGTTCTTGAAAATTTTAAAAAATATAGCAAAAAAGAACGAGATAATTTTAAGGTTGAACTCGGATTTTCGAAAAATAAGCCTCTTATTTTAGTTACTGGTGGTGGTCTTGGTGCGGCTCGGCTTAATAATGCGATAGTTTCGAAGGGTAGGGAACTTTCAGAATCTGCTCAAATTATTCTAATCTCTGGTGTATCTCAATTTGATGAACTTAAGAAAAAAACTGAGGGATTTTCGAAGGATTTTTGCTTGTTGAGTTTTGTGTCGAAAGACATGTGGAAGTTTTTAGCTGCTGCAGATTTGGTTGTTGCTCGGGCTGGTGCAACTTCCAACCTTGAACTTGCTGCGCTTCGCAAGCCAACAATTCTTGTTCCAAACGCAAGATTAACGGGTGGACATCAATTAAAAAATGCGCAGGTTTATCAAAAATCTGATGCTATTAAGATTGTTTCAGATGATGAAATTGAAAAAAATCCAGAAATTCTTTCAGACGAAATTTTGAGAACTCTAAAAAATCCAGAAGAAATGCTTAAGCTTGGTAAAGAATTTGGTAAATTTGCTAAGCCGAATGCTGCCAAAGATGTTACGGAAATGATTTTTGAAGCCGCAAAGCTATAAAAAACATTGAGCTTATGGTATAATTATAGTTAGATGAAAGAAGAAAAAAACTTAACTCGACGCGAAATGCGCGAAAAGATTCTAGAAGAACGCTCAAGAGAGAAGGGTAATTTTCGGCGTGGAAAAACAATTTCACGGCATCAGAAAGAGCATTCTGAGCGTTCAGAAAATCAAAAATTAGTTATTCGCCGAAGAAAGCTAGGTGCTTTTTTCGTGATTTTAGCTATTTTTATAAGTTTAATTTCTATATTTTTATTTCAGTTTATTTCTAAGGTTTCAATAGTTTCAAATGAGTCAAAAAGCCAAAATTTAAGTAAATATGAAAAATCGGTTGAAGAATATTTAAATATAAATCCGAGTGAACGAATTTTATCAAATTTAAATAAAAATGCTTTACTTGAAAGCCTCCAAAAAGATTATCCAGAGGTGTTATCTATTTCGGATATTAAATTTAATGGTCTAACCTCATATAAAATTTATCTTGATTTTCGAAAACCTGTTGCTTCTTGGTTGGTTGATGGTAAAGAATTTTTCGTCGATTCTGAAGGTGTATCTTTTAATGTTAATAATTTTGAAAAACCGTCACTAAATATAATTGATGATAGCGGTGCTATAATTTCTAACGGTAAAAATGTTGCTAGTAGTAGCTTTTTTAGCTTTATTGGAAAACTAGTTTCTGCTGCGAACAAACAGGGGCTAGAGATTTCGAAAATTCGTATTCCGCCCCTTAGTTTGCGACAGGTTGAAGTTTCTGTGAAAGATGTAAGTTACTTTGCAAGGATGTCGACAGCCGATTCTGCGGAAGGGCAAATTATTAACTTTAAAAAAGCTATTGAGTATTTTAGAGCTCATAAAATTTCACCAAATTACATAGATCTAAGGATTGAAGGAAAAGGTTATTATAAATAAGAACAAAAAAGAGAAGGGATTTGTTCGCTTTTTGTTCTATGCTATAATTAAGAATAAGAAGAGTAGGGAAAAATATAAAAATATATTATAATATTAAAAAATAAAAAAGTCAAATTGTCAAAAAATGAATAAGGTAGGGGTGTGGAAAATTATTTTTTATCTGTCAGAAAAGATGAACACTTGAGAAATTAAGCTCAAAGAATTTTTAAATTATATAAGGAAAATATTTTTTTGTAATTCCCGCTCTTTCCTTGTTAATAATTTACTTGATTATAATCTATATGGATTTATTTTATATAAATTCTTTTTGTGGAATATAATATTTATACTTAATAGCTATTTTTACATATGATGTCGTAAAAGATATATTGTGCGACCTTTGATATAATTTCTCTTTTTGATACAATTGTCCTTGTAAATATAAAATAATTTTAATAAAATATAAGGAAAAAAATTTTATGAACAAGAATCAATTAAGTGAAGATGACATTATTTCATCAGTTGCCCGCGCAGCTCTCAAAACTCAAGAATCGCCAAAAACTGGCAATACCTATACTGCTATGACTTTGCATTTTAAAAATGGTCTTAAAATCCGTTATTTCGTAGATCCTAAAGATAAATTTGGTCTTAAAGATGCTATTTTTCGAATATCGCAATCAGATAAAATTGATAATTTTCTAAATGAGGACTAACAGCCTATGTGAAACTTGAACTGTTAGCCCAAGCTCGCAAAACAAAAAGCGAACAAAAATAGAATACATGTTTACTGCCAGCCTATTGAGCCCGTTGAATTTCCAACCGCAACAATCCAAGATTGGCCTCGATTTATTTTAAAATTTGAACCATCATTATTTTGTAAAATCAACGGGGAGCTTTCGCTTGATTTTACCCATTTCACCTCTTGAGCTACTCCATCTTGAAATGCAATCGCTACTCCACTCCCAATATTTCCGTAGACATTATGATATCTGTCTGCAGCTAGCCCGTTTTCCATTTTTAAAACAATTATGTTTTTTGTTGAGATTTGAGCTCCATTTGCGTCTGTATGAGCGACTCCGGCCTGACTTCGCAAATAGCAATTACAGTTTTCTCGGTAAACATAGGTTGAATTATAAGAAAAACCTGAAATATTAACCTGAATTTGGGTTGCATTTTTCTCTTTTGCTGGTGAATCTTCTTTTCGAATAAAACCTTCAAAATTCGAAGAATTCCAACCCTTCGAAGAGCCTAATGCTGATAAATTTGTAAAATTCATATAGACATTATGAGGTGCATAGCGATTTTTTGAACGCCAAAAGGTTTGCGCATTTAAGAATTCATCCATATCTTTATGTTTGCCATCTCGCATTCTTGCTAAAGCATCTCCTGGCCCGCCAACATGAGCAATCGAGGCGTCAAATCCTGAAGCCCAATCAATATAATAACCGCGAACGCTTCTAACGGGCCCTAATAGCTCAGGCTTATTTTGCTGATATAGAGCCAAAAAACGTGTAATTCCACCTTCAGCAATTGCTTCAAAAACGACTTCGGCTTGGCTTAGTCCAGATTGCGGTCTTGCTGGAATTGAGTTTTCGATCATAACGCCAAAAACTGGTGCGTTTTCGAGTAATTTTTCAGAAACTTCAACTCCAGATAATTTTGAATAAAATTTTTCTGGTTTAGCTTTCTTTTTTGGTTCGGCTTTTTGGTTTTTTGGGGCTGGATTTTTTATGGGTGCGCTTTCTGGTTTTCTAAAAAAGAACAAAAAACTAAAAACAATAACCAAAATTAGAAATATTATACCAATAATTAAACTAATTTTTTGTTTTTTTGATAATTTCGAAAGTAAAAAAAGTGATTTTTTAGGATTATCTAATAAAGCTTTCTCTTTTTGAGGATTTTTCTTTATTCTTTCAATATTTTTCTCGGCTTTATCTTGGCGAGTTCTCTTCATTTCAATCATAAAAAATCTCGTATTATAAAATCAATTATAATACTTATGTTTTTAAAAATCAAGATGATATTGCTGTGATCGTAGCTTTTGACCTCTGGTTTTTATTCCAAATTTGCCAAACCGCAATTTTTGTAGGAATTTCACCTGACCAGATTTGGATAGGTGAAAGCTTGCCCAAGTTTAAAGTGGAATTTAGTGGAGATGAAAAAACTTCGCCATTTTCAGAAATAATAAAGTTTTCGTTATTTAAAGTTAAAATTTGAGCAGGATAAGAAAGTGTAAATTTATGCAGAACTTCAACAATATTTGAAAGATTCATCGAGAAAGTTAGAACCTTTGGGTAAAAAACTTTCGAAAAAATCTTTTGAAGTTGTGCAAAGCTTGCCAAAATACTTATATTCTCTTTTAACAAAATTTCGCTGAAAGAATCAAGTAAAACATCGACTGCATCGCGAGCGATAAAAATAGGCTTCTCGCTTTCAAGAATAAATTTTTCGAAAAGAATTGCCGTTTCGGAGTTTTTGTTCGTGTCGCCAATAAATAAAATAGAATCCGCCCACTTTTCACCAGCTTTAAAATCTGCCCAAGCTTCATTCGAAAATCCACCAGAAAGATTACTTTTTACGAAGATCAGCTCGCTTGAATCGATTTTAATGTCTTTTTTCAAACTGTCTGGCAATAAAATTCGGACCTCCCCAACGCCAGTCTTTAAGGCAGTTTGGTGAGAAGTTGCGAGTCCGCGAAAAGCCCCTGCCCCGCCACCAATAATCAAAAGTTTACCTGCATGCGTTTTTTGCTCGGGCTTATTCCAAGCGATTTCAGGAAAAAGTAATTTCGAAGATTGAACTTGCCAAAAATCAAACATCTTTAAGCTCCAGCGAAATTGGACAATGATCGCTCCCCATAATTTCGTTGTGAATTTCGGCTTCATTTTTTTCTGAATTTAATGATTTTGAGACAACAAAATAGTCAATCCGCCAGCCAACATTTCGTTCGCGAGATTTCGCAAAATGACTCCACCAAGTGTAAATTTCAGCCCTTTCTGGGTTTTGATTTCGAAAAATATCGAATAGATCGGCTTTTAAGAAATTAGAAAATCCAAGGCGCTCTTCATCTGTAAAACCGTGTTTTCCGCGATTAGCTTTTGGGTTTGAAAGGTCAATTTCCTCGTGTGCAACATTTAAGTCACCACAAAAGATAACCGAGCTCGGCTTAAAAATATCTTGCGGATTTTCTTCAATAATTTCTAAATTTTCTTCAAAATCTTCTTTTGAAAATTCGCCATTTTCTAGACCTTTCGAAAAAGCCAAAAAAGCTGCATCCCAATTTTCTCGCAATTTTAAGCGGCCCAAATCGTTTTTAGTGTTTGGAGTATAAACTGTAATTAGCCAGAAATTATTAAATTTTGCAGCACAAATTCGCCCTTCAGTTGTGGCGTCGCCAAAATTATCACTAAGTTCAAAATTTTCTAAAATTTTTTTTGGAAAATTTTGCAAAATTGCTTGCGGTTTTTGCTTTGACCAGATTGCCGTTCCCGCATAACCTTTTCGGTCGGCGTGAGAATAAAATTTAAAATATTCATGATATTTTTCATCAAAATTCTCTTTCGAAATTTGTGTTTCATCAATTTTAATTTCTTGAAAACATGCGATATCCGGATTTTTTACGCTTAAAAATTCCGCTAAATTCCCTTTTTTTTCGACCGCACGAATTCCATTAATATTCCAAGAAAAAATTTTCATCTAATACCTCTTTAACGTTCTTGCATTTTCGCGCTCAGATTGGCGACGTTTTAAAGTTTCACGCTTATCGTATTGTTTTTTACCTTTTCCGAGTGCGATCGCGATTTTAATAAAGCGACCTTCGGCTAAAATTTTAACTGGTACAATTGTAAAACCTGCCTTCTTTTGGCCTGAAAAATCCTCAATTTGTTTGCGAGTTGCGAGTAGCTTTTTTGGCGAAGTGTCAATAGTGTCGGCTTTCGAAATTCCCTCGCCCTGATTTTTGAGTGAAAAACTTGCATTATTGAGCCAAAGTTCTTCACCTTTTCGCCCGTTTCGAAGAGTTACGAAAGCGCTCTTTAAACTAACGCGGCCATCACGCACCGCACGAACTTCAACTCCACGCAAGCTCATTCCGGCAACAAGCTCGTCTCCAAGTTCATAATCGAATCTCGCTCGACGATTAATAATATTTTTAGCAGAAGTTTTTGGTTTTTTCATCTTAATAATTATACCATTTTTAGCTATTTTTTTCAACTAAGCGTGTTAAAATAAACTTAAGTATTGAAATTTTAAGGAGAATAGCGTAAGTTATTTTTTCGACAAATCAATTAAAAATTTTACACCAATCTTGCTCTTTTCTATTTTATATTTAATTTTATAATTTGTTAAAATATTTTTAACGATATAAAGTCCAAATCCGCTACCTTTTTCTTTATTTAGGTCAAAATTTGTTTCGAAAATTTTAGTATTTTTGTTGTTTTTAATTTTTTGATTTGGATTTTCAATATAGAACCAGTTATTCTTGACGCCAATATTTATTCGACCGTTTTGATCGGAATGTTTTACAGCATTGCTCACTAAATTTGAGAGAATAATTTCTAGCGCCGTTTCGCCAATATAAATTTCTTCTTGGTTCAGCTGATTATCTATTGAGATATTTTTTTGCTCGGCCAGTAATTTATAGTTATCTAAAACCTTTTGTAGCACTTTATTGATATTGATAAACTTCTCATCATTTTTTAGGTTTTCGAATGAAGAGGTTGATAGTATTTGAGCAATATTTTGAGTTAGCTGATCAACGATATTAAGACAATCTTCAATAGACTTCTCTTTATTTTTATATTTGCCAATGCCGTATTTCATATTTTCAAGAATTATTTTAAGGCTTGCTAAAGGAGTTTTTAGCTCGTGGGAAGCGCCTCTAAAAAACTCACTTTTTAGTTTTTCGAGTTTAGTGATTTCTTGGTTTTTGATTTCTAGGCCGTCAATTGATTCTAGGAGTGTTGAATATAAATCATTTATTTGGCTTTTTAGAGCGCTAACTTCATTTGTGGAATTAACTTTTAATTTGGCATTTCGGTTGAGTTTCATCATTTGAGTAGTTGTAGTTCTGATTTCGTTGATATTCTTGGTAATGATTTTGGCGTAAATTAATGAAACGACAATTGAAAAAATGAAAGAAAACAAAATCGAAATCGGTAAGAACTGAAAAGTTAGCTCTTTTGCGTCTTTATCCATATCTGTTGTTGAGATGAATTTAACCAATATTTTTTTGTTAGAGTCAGTCTGTACTTCTCTATCTTCGATGACTAAAGAGTTATTGTTGCTGGTTAGATCCGCCTCAATCTGGTTATCGATTTTAATCTCATTTAGATGGTCGCTATCTTTCACGAAAGCTTTAACTTTACTACTTTTAGAATATAGCTCAAGT
>CAUUHI010000029.1:0-6901 GCA_963544935.1 uncultured Saccharimonas sp. (SeqCode)
ACCCGCACTTTTGCCACCAGGAACTTTTCGCCACACAACAGGACTTAAATCAAAACCAACCAGCCAGTCTAAAGTTTGGCGAGTTTGTTGAGCTTCGACCATTTTCATATCAATTTTTCGTGGATTTTTAATTGCCTCTTCAATTGCATTTTTAGTAATTTCGTGAAAAACAATTCGCTTGGTAGTTTTTGGATTTAATTTTAAAACCTCGCAAAGGTGCCACGCAATCGCTTCTCCTTCGCGGTCTTCATCAGTTGCAAGCCAAACTTCTTCAGCAGCCTTAACGGCTTTCCTGAGTTCACTAACTACTTTTTTCTTGCCCGGGTCAACTTCAAAAGTGATTTTATATTTATTATTTGTTTCGATTGGTCGCCCACCATCTTTATTTTTTTTGGCAATCTGGCGAATATGCCCAACGCTGGACATTACTGTAAAATCTTTGCCGAGATATTTTTCGATAGTTTTGGCCTTTGCGGGGCTCTCTACGATTACTAAATTCTTCATAAGCTTAATTTATTTTAACACTTTCAAAGTTTTTCTGCAAATTTTAAAATTAATAATTTGGCAGAATTTCAGATTTTTTATAAATTTAATTAAAAATAAAAATATAAGTTAATTGCAATACTTCCACACACCTAACTAGAAACGATTAAAAGTTGTTTTGAATTTTTAAGCATAACTAATTTGGTTTGAAATCTGCTGCGAAATCTGATATAATCAAGCTTATGAAAATTGCAATTGCATCTGATTTATTCTGGCCGATGATTAACGGAATTTCGGTCTTTTCGAAAAATTTAGCCGAACAAATGACAGTTCGTGGCCACGAAGTTGTGGTTTTTGCGCCAAGCCAGACTGGTGAATATTATGTTGAAGAAATCGACGGCTACCGCGTAGTTCGTTTAAGCTCGACCAACTTCCCCTTTTACCCAAATCAAACTGAAACTCTGCCTGAGCCACGCAAAATTGCTGGTGGCCGAATTACTATTCCGCGAATTTATCTTCATAATGGTTATCGACTTTCACTTTTGCCAATCCGTGAAATCCGCAAATTTTGCAAAGAAAATAATTTTATGCCAGATGTTTCACATATTCAATTGCAACTTTTTGTTGGTCAAGCGATGATTGATTTTTCACGAAAACATAATATTCCAGTGGTAATTACTAATCATTCTAGCCCCGAGAATTTATTTGATAATTTAAAGATGCTTGCGCCGCTATCGCCGATTATTAATCGTACTGTTTTACTTTATACTAAACGCTTTGCGCTTCAAGCAGACTATGCTACGATGCCAACTCAGCAAGCAATTGAAAGGCATTTTCGAAATCCAGAAAAAGCCAAAATGCCGATTGAAGCTGTTTCAAATGGTATTGATTTAAGCCGATTTACTCCTGAAAAACCGCCAAAAGAATTTTTTGAAAAATTTAATTTGCCACAAAACTCACCAATTGTAATGAATATTGGTCGTGTTGATGCTGAAAAGCACATTTCAACATTGATTTTAGCGTTTAATGAAGTGTTAAAAAATAACAAAAAAGCCCAGCTAATTATTGTTGGCGACGGCACTGATCGCCCGAATCTTGAGAATTTGGTTTATAAATTAGGAATTTCAGAAAATGTTCGCTTCATGGGCACGCAACTTGGTGAAGATTTAGTGAATTTTCACCGTGCAGCTAGCGTGTTTGTGTCAGCCAGCCCAACTGAAACTCAAGGAATTGTTTTTCTTGAAGCTGCAGCTTGCGGTAAACCTGTGATTGGTGTTGATGTTGGAGCGGTTAAAGAAATCTGTCAAGATGGCGTGAATGGTTTTTTGTGTGAAACTGATAACGTTGAACAAATCGCTGAAAGTATTTTGAAAATTTTAAACGATAAAAAGCTTGCAGCAGATTTTTCAAAAAATGGACTTGAAATTATCAAGAAACACGATTTGAATTTTACAATTTTGAAATTTGAAGAAATTTATAATTTTGTTATCGAAAAGAAAAAGCAAGAACCGCGAAATTGGCTCGAAAAACTATCGCGAAAATTAAAGAAATAATATGATTCTTAGTGTAGAAATTACTGAAAAATCTTTTGGCAACAAGCAACTTCTTCAGAACGTAAAATTTAGTATTGATGAAGGTGAAAAAGTTGGTTTAATTGGGAGAAACGGGATTGGAAAATCCACACTTTTTGGTATTTTGCTTGGTCGTGACCAAGATTTTTCGGGCGAAGTAATTTTTCGAAAAGGCTCAGTTATTGCCAGCACGCAACAGGAATATTCTAGTGTTGGTGAGCAAACTGTGCTTGATTTTATCTTAAATGATCTACCGGAGTACGCTCATCTTTCGAAACTTTTGCGTGAACTTCCTGAAAAAATGGGCGAAAACATGGTGCTGATCGAAAAATATACCGACGCTCTGAATCGCTTTCAGGAGAAAAATTTCCACTTTATTGAAGACAAAATTAAAGCTGAACTTCGCGATTTTGGCCTCGGTGGTTTTGAGGATCGGCAGATGAAAACGCTTTCGGGCGGTCAGAAGCGCTTAGTTGATACGATTAAGATTATCCACTCAAAAGCTGATTTGGCGCTTGTTGATGAGCCGACTAACTTTATGGATTCTCATGCAAAGAATCGTTTTTTAAACTGGATGAAGAATTCTAGCGAGGCAGTTTTAGTGATTACGCACGACCGTGATGTGCTTTCGAAAGTTGATAGAATTATTGAAATTCGTGACGGTAAAACTTATATCTTTAAAGGAAATTATGACGATTATTTGCGGGCAAATATGTTTTCGACGACTAATCAAATTCAAGATTTCGAAAGTATTCAACGCCGAATTGCAAATTTGAAAGATAAAGTTCGTGAATATCAACGGATGAAGGAAAAGGCTCGCGATCCAAGTACTATTCAACGGTTTAAGCGGCTCGAAAATAAATCACGCGAGGAGCTTGCGGATCTGGAGCTGATTGAAAAACCGAGTTTTTGGATTGATCAAGCAAATGTTGAAAATCTAGGTTTTAAAGCGGCAAAATCTTATCAAAAATTTAAGGCCAAAAATGTTAAAATCGGTATTAAAAATGAAGAAACCCGTTCGGTGCGAAGTTCAGTGCGTGCAGAAAATCTTGCGCTTGGTTATGGCTCGCTTGAAGATGCACTTGAGAACAAAAATGGTGCAAAAATTCTTTTTGAAAATGTAAATTTTGATTTAAAAGTTGGTGGCATTTTGGAAATTTTTGGCCGAAATGGTGTTGGAAAAACCAGCTTAATTAAAACGATGTTTGGCGCAGAAAATGAAAAAGCGGAAATCTACAACGGTAATATTTTTCTTGATGAATCCGCGAGAATTGGAATTTATAGCCAAGAAATTGGTTCTGAATTTTTCGAAATGAATCTAAAAGATGCAATTGAAAAAATCTACATTGATCAAAATATTTCAATCACGGAGGAAAAAATTTACCGAATTTTGCACCAATATCTCTTTTCTACTGAAGATTTCGAAACACCTATTCGTGAACTTTCTGGCGGTCAAAAGGCGCGTTTTCAGTTGATTAAAATGCTTTCGAATGAGCCGCAAATTTTGATTTTAGATGAGCCGACTTCGCATTTGGATCTACCAAGTATTGAAGAGCTTGAACGGGCTTTAAAGAATTATTCGGGCGCGATTATTTTTGTGAGCCATGATGATTATTTTCGAAAAGTAATGAAATCTACCGAAAAGGATTTTCAGACTGTAGAAATTCGTGGAAATTAAAAGTAGAAGTGGTTCTTACTTTAGTTTATTCTTTCTAAAAAAATGCCGAATCTTTTCTGCTTTATAATGATATGAGTTTTTCAGTGAATACTAAAAAGTAGCAAAAGTTCAATCCTTCGCTACAATTTTTTTCAGTTAAAATCGTTTAATATCAAGCAATTTCGAAAGTTTTGCACGATCAAAACCGAGTACAATTTCGCCATTTATATCCGTTACTGGCACACCGCGGAATTCCCCGCCCATTTTTGCAAGGAGCTCATCACGAGCTTTTGTATCTTCTTCAATATCTTTAGCTTCGAATTTTACACCGTTGTGTTCAAGCCAGTCTTTTTCGGCCGAGCAAAATCCACACCAGCTTGTTGAGTAAACAATAACTTTTTTATCCATAAATATAGTTTAGCATAAAAAGCTTAAAAAATCATTAAAATTTGCGAAATATTAAATTTTCTTGGTCAAATACCAGCCACCATCTAAATCTTGATAAACTTTAAGTTCAAGTGAAAAATCCATTGTCATCAAATAATCCGCAGCTTTCTCAGCTTCAAATTTTGAAGCATATCTCTTCTTTTTTGAGCTTGAAAGCTGCATTTCAAAACGTTCAAACTTCACTTTCTGTTTATTATTTTTGCGTGGCATTTCTAAAATCCTTTAAAATTTCACGAACTTCACTAACAGTTTTAGTTTCCATTAGTTTCGCCCGAAGTTCGCTCGCGCCAGCAAATTCTCGTACATAAATCTTAAAAAATCTCTTTAAAGGCTCAAATCGGCGTTTTTCAAGCTCGCGAGAATATTTTTCGAATAAATCAAGTTGGAGTTCAAGCAGGTTTAAATAACTACTTGAAGTTCGAGCAGTTTCTGGCGGGTTTTTTTCAAAACAAAATGGATTTTCGAAAACGCCACGGCCAATCATAATTCCATCAATTTTTGGGAATTTTCGCCAAAGTTCCAAGCCTTGCTCGCGAGTTTTAATGTCGCCATTAATTTGAATTAGGGTTTCTGGTGCAATTTCATCGCGTAGTGCTAATATTTCAGGAATCAATTCGAAATGCGCTGGAACTTTACTCATTTCTTTCTTCGTTCGGAGATGAATAGTTAAAACTGAAATTTCTTGTTCAAGTAAAAAAATGAGCCAACCTCTCCACTCCTCCACTTTAGAGAAACCAAGTCGCGTTTTTACTGAAATTGGCAAACCGCTGGCTTTTGCGTTTTTGATGATTTCGACAGCAAGCTCAGGGTTTCGAATTAAATCACTTCCGCCACCACTTTTAATTACGGCTTTATCTGGGCAACCCATATTGATATCAATCGCTTGATACCCAAGTTCTGGCAGTTTTTCGCACATAAATTTAATATCGTCTGGTCGCGAGCCCCAAATTTGAGCAATAATTGGTTGCTCGTCTGGTGTGAAAGTTAGTCGCCCGCGTGTGCTATGGATTCCTTTTGGGCTGGCGAAACTTGAAGAATTGGTGAATTCGGTATAAAAAATATCAGGTCGTGCCGCTTTTGAAACTACATGTCGAAAAACTACATCAGTCACGGCTTCCATTGGCGCTAACGAGAAAAATGGTAGTTTTTTACCGTTTTCTTTGCCAGTTGATTCAATAATTTTATTCCAAAATTCACTTTTCATAGATAATAGTATAACACAAAAACCAACTTTCGAAAACTTAAAAAATATGATATAATTATTTTTATGAAAGTTAAAATTGAAATCGATACAAAAACACTAATTCGCTTTTGGCTGGTGATTTTTGGCTTTATTATTTTTGCAGGATTAATTTGGGTTGCAAAAGACGTTCTAATTATGATAATAATTGCGGCCTTTTTGGCCCTTGCTCTAAATGATCCAGTAGCAAGAATTACAAAAATTTTACCTGGTTCAAATAAAAACCGCGTGGCGGCGACTGCGGTTGCATATCTTACAATTGTTCTAATTTTGGGTGCGTTAATTTCACTTCTTACGCCGATTATCGCTGACCAAGTTAAACATTTTTCGAAAGATTTACCACAAATTGTGAAAAATTATACCGGCGAGGAATCTGGAATCCGCAGATTTATTGTTGAAAACCATCTTGAAGGAATGATTTCGCAAGCAGTTGATTCAATTACGCGATCAATTAATTCTTCGGTTTCAAAGCTAGGTGACTTCTTCTTCGGAAGTATTGCATCAATTGTTGGTTGGCTTATTTCTCTGTTTATGATTCTTGCGATGGCGTTTCTAATGCTCGTTGAAGGACCAGACTTAATAGATAAAATCTTTAAAGTTTTTTATACTGATAAAACGCTCGAAAAAGATCACCGCAGAATTCTTTCACGAATGTATGGAACAGTTTCAGGCTATGTTTCGAGCATTGTTACAATTTGTTCAATTAGCGCAACTTGTGGTTCGATTGCGACGGCAATTTTAGCGTTAATTTTTGGATTACCGATCGCTTTAGTTCCACCAATTGCAGTTCTACTCTTCATGTTCGGAATGATTCCTATGGTTGGCGCCACAATCGCTGGGTTACTTTCCGCTGTAATTTTAGGATTAAATGCTCCGACTGCTGGATTATTCTTTCTAATTTATTTCTTAATTTACCAACAAGTTGAGAATAATGTAATCTCCCCAATGATTCAAGCTCGAAATAATCAGCTCTCGGCACTAATAATTTTTGTTGCACTTACAATTGGTGTTTACGCTTTTGGTCTACTTGGGGCGCTCCTTGCAATTCCTTTAGCAGCTTGTATAAAAATTCTTGTTCAAGAACAATTGAAATCTCGAAAACGCCGTACGCGTGAAGAAAACTCGGAAAAATTTGTTGAACTTCTTAAGAAAATTGGCAATTAAAAATAAATAATAAAATCAGCCTCAAATTCGAAGGCTGATTTTATTAGTTATATTCCCAAAAACTCTTTTTCGGCGTATCTCGTAAAACAATATTTTTCGAAAGCAATTCATCGCGAATTTTGTCACTTTTCACCCAATCTTTTTCAGCACGAGCGGCATTTCTTTCGATAATCTTCTGTTTAATTTCATCTGAAATATCGGGCGTTGAACCAAGCAGATTTAGCCCCAAAAGATCGTCTATAAATTCTAAAAGTTCAATTAGATTTTGGTGATTTAGTTTTTCGGGGTTTGCTTTAATTATTTCACTAAAAACTTCATCAATTTTTGCTAAAGCTTTTG
>CAUUHI010000030.1:0-6765 GCA_963544935.1 uncultured Saccharimonas sp. (SeqCode)
TGAGAGTGCGGGAGAAGTCTAAGATGTCGACATAATCGGCCATTCTTTGACAATCTACAAACATAATTTGAAGCCCCAGTCATTTTAAAATAAAACCCTAAAATAGGGTTTTTAATTTTAAATAAAATTCAATACTAAGATTTTATTTTTAAGCATAAGCATTTCTGTAAAAATTACAACATCCTACATTTAACAGATTAAAAATTGTGGAAAACTTAAAATTAGCTTAAAATTATATAAAAATATTGACTTTTAGGTTAATTCGTGATAGAATTTAAAAGATAATATCAAAAGAAAACAGACAAGGAAAATGCGAGGAATATGTCTGAATTACCAGAAAAACAAGTAAAGCGGCTAAAAAGCTTGATTCGAGAAGCGGAAACGAATCTTGCGGCAGCCAAAGAATTGCTAATAAGCATTAGCGGTGAAGATAACACCGTGACAGCTCCAAGCAATTCCATCATCGAAAGCCCTCATGGCAAAGTTATTGAAGGTGTTTTCGATGGTCAAACTATGATTGGTCCAGATGGCAAAAATTACCCAGTTCCAGCGAATTATGCTTCGAAATCAAAGCTTGTGGAGGGCGATATTTTGAAGCTTACAATCAATGAAGATGGTGGGTTTATTTATAAGCAAATTGGTCCGGTTCCGCGAAAACAGATTATCGGAACGCTCATCAATCACGATGGTTCGTTCTTCGTTGAAGCGGGTGGAAATGAATATAAAATTCTGCTTGCAAGCGTGACTTATTTCCGCCTTCAAGCTGGCGACCAGGTTACAATCATCATCCCAGAAGATAACACTGACACCACTTGGGCTGCGGTTGAGGCTTCATTCTAAAAAAATTGAGAGATTTATATTAGTTAAAAATCGTGCGAAACTATTGCGAGGTCGCACGATTTTTAATTTATTTACTTTTTCGAAAACTTGCTAAATATAATCGCTTATGTTAAAATAGGTGAGTTAATTATTAACCTTAAGCACATTGACAAAAGTAATATATATTTTAATATTATAGCATAAAAACCGCCTAAGCACGGGTGGGCATCGCTTAGACGGTTTTTTATCTCTTCGACGCGCCCGCTAAGGCTCGAAAAGCTCGAAGCTGAAAACCCACCAAAATTCAACAAAGGGCTCGCCGGTCAAAGAGGTTACCATGTGCAATATTTATAATTCTTATAGTATATAAAGGAGGGATAAAGAATTATTAAGAACATATTGCACACTATAACAATAGATTTAAATTTCATTGACAAATTTTTAAATTATTTTATCAATATTTATATATTATCATAAACTTACAATAATGTCAACAATATTTTAGAATTTTATGGAAATTATTAAAATTAAACCTACGTCATTAGATTATTTAAAAGATTTACAACATGTTCCAGACTCACCAAAGCAGCTTTTTATGCGAGGACAGTTACCTTCAAAAAGGATTAAAACTGTAGCGATTGTAGGAACTCGCAAGCCGAGCGCTTATGGTAAAGAAGTTGCGATCAAAATTGCCAGCGAATGCGCAAAAAACGGTATTGTGGTTGTAAGTGGTTTGGCTTTAGGAATTGACTCGGTTGCGCATCGGGCAGCTCTTGATAGTGGTGGAATTACTCTGGCAGTTCTTGCAAATGGTGTTGATAAAATTTATCCGCGTTCACATGAAGCCTTAGGGCAGAGAATTCTTGAAAATAATGGAGCAATTTTAAGCGAATATCCAAATGGAACGCCAGCCCAACCTTGGCAGTTTTTAGCACGTAACAGAATTGTTTCAGGTCTTGCTGATGCTGTAGTAATTATTGAAGCTGCCGCCCGTAGCGGGACTCTCTCAACCGCAAATCATGCCCTCGATCAAGGAAAGGAAGTTTTTGCCGTTCCAGGAAATATCACCTCACCACTTTCTGCAGGTTGCAACCAGCTTATTAAGAACGGGGCAAATCCCTTAACTTCAATCGAAGATCTACTCGATTTTTTAATTCCAGACCGTTTCGAAAAACAAACCAAGCTCTTCCAGGGTGACACACCTGCCGAAAACGTAATTCTCGAAATTCTTTCAAAAAATGGCACAACAACCAGCGATTCTATAATTAAGCAATCTAGGCTTTCTGTGAGCGACTTCAATCAAGCTGCAACAATGCTTGAAATTAAAGGGTTAATTTCAAACAATGGCGGAAATATCTGGAGCTTAAAGTAGATTTTTAAAAAGAAATGTGATATACTAAAGAGAATGAAAAACTTAAAAATTAGCGATTTTTGGATTTATAAATTTCGTTACCAAATTGGAGTTGGGATTTTATCACTCAGCTACCTTGCAATAATTATTTATACTTTATTTTTTGCACCAAATGGATTAACCGCCGGGGAAATTGAGAGCGCTAAAAGTTCAGTAAACTTAAACTTTTCAAATATTTTTTCGAAGAATATTCTAGATTTTCCATTTAGATTTTTGCAAAAAACTAGCATTGATATTTTTGGTTTAAGCAATTTTGCAATTAAATTGCCGTCAGTTTTGATTTCTCTGTGTTCGATATTTTTTATAACGAAAATCTCAGGAATGTGGTTTTCGAAACGCGCCTCTGTTTTAGCTTCTATTATCGCAATCACATCGAGCCAGTTTTTCTTTATTGCTCAAAACGGAACGAGCGAAATTCTTTATATTTTTTACCCAATTTTGCTAATTTGGAGCGGAATGGAATTTCTAAAAGAACCGAAAAAACGCCAAATTTTCACTTTAATTTCAATTTTAGGGCTTAGTTTTTACACACCACTCAGTTCTTACATTGCACTAGCATTTTTAATTACAATTTTAGTGCATCCACATTTACGGTTTATTATTAAAAAATTACCAAATTATCAAAAAATCGCGGCGCTAATATTATTTTTAGCAGTAATTTCACCACTTTTAGTTTCGATCTTTTTCGATTTTTCAATTTTGAAGATAATTTTCGGAATTCCAAGCTCTTTAAAACTTTTCGAAAATCTCAAAAGCTTGGTTTTAGCACTTTTTGGTTTTTCGAATCCAATAAGCAACGGAATGATTTCGCCAATAATCAACCCAGCAACTTCAATTTTAGTCGCAATCGGGCTATATTTTACATTTATCGCAAAACATTCCGCAAAAAGCTATTTAATCAATATCTGGACAATAATTCTGCTTTTAGTTTGCATTATTAACCCCACAACAATCACAATTCTTTTTACGCCAATTTTAATTTTAACAATTACAGGTCTCCAAGGTTTGATTAACACTTGGTATGCGCTCTTTCCAAAAAACCCTTATGCTCGAATTTTTGGGTTGATTCCAATTTCAGTTTTTGTTTTCAACTTATTAATTACCAATCTTTCAGTCTTTGCTTTAAGCTATCGATATTCGCCACAACCGCTCGCTGCTTTTAGCCAAGATTTAAATATTTTACTTGAAAAAACAGATTCGAACCGCATTTTAATGGTCTCGAAAAATGAAGAAGATTTCTACAAAACACTTGAGCGTCAAGGAAGGGCAAAAGTAAAAAATAAATTCGAAGATTCCGAAGTAATTCTTTCGAAAGAGGCCTACCAAAACGCAAAAATTCCAGCAAATTATAGCGTAAAAAGAATTTTAGTTTCAAACCGTAAATATAATGCTGATAGATTTTATGTTTTGAGGCGAGGTTGATTTTCAAGAATTTTTTTGATAAAATTAGAAAAGTAAATTATTTTTAAATGGAGGAATTATGGCAGGAATTAAAGACCAAATGAAAATGGTACGCGAACTACAGAAAGCGCAAAAAGAACTTAAAAAAGAAATTATTGAAGTTGAAGCTGGTGAGGGCGCAGTCGTAATTCAGTTTACCGGTGAGCTAAAAGTGAAAAGTGTAAAACTCAACCCAGAATTGATCGATTTTGAAGATACCGAAGAACTTGAACATTGGATTCAAATTGCGATTCGTGATGGCTTAGAAGAAGCTCAAAAAGTTGCAGCTGAAAAAATGCAACCTTTAATGGGCGGTTTGGGAAACTTGGGACTTTAATCTTTTCGAAAGAGAAAAATGTCACAAATTCTACCCCAAGCATTAATCGAAACAATTGAAAATCTCGGCAAACTCCCTGGCGTTGGCTCACGAACAGCCGAACGCTACGCTTACTATTTACTAAAAAATAATACCACTATAAGTGAAAAAATCGCCGATAGTCTTTTAAATTTGCATAAAAATGTTAAAAGTTGCCCTATAACTTTTGCATTGATTTCAAAAGACGAAGAAATTTCACCACTTTATACTGATGAAACTCGCAATAAAAAACTAATTGCGGTTGTTGAGGAGCCTCTAGACATTATCGCCCTTGAAAAAACAAAGCATTTTAACGGAACCTCCCATGTTTTAGGTGGGGTTATTTCGCCAATTAACGGAATCACACCCGATCAATTACATATTCGTGAGCTTGCTGAAAGAATTTTGAAAGATGAAGTTCAAGAGATAATTATTGCAACAAACGCTAGCGTTGAAGGCGAAAGCACAGCACTTTATATTCAGAATTATTTACGCGAAAAAGGCTTCGAAAACTTAATAATTTCACGACTTGCGCGCGGTCTACCAGTAGGCGTTGATCTGGAATATGCCGACCAGATCACTTTAAGTCATGCTTTAGAGGGACGAAAGGCAATTTAATGAATTTCGAAAATGCCAAAAAATTAGTCGAAAATGCAGAAAAAATTTGCATTATTCAGGCTGAAAACCCCGATGGCGACAGTTTAGGGTCGGCTCTAGGATTGGAAGAAATTTTAGGCGAGTTGGGTAAAGAAGTTAAACTCTTTTGTCCAGTTGATATCCCTAAATATTTGCGATATTTTAAGGGCTGGGATAGAGTGGAAAGTTCAATTTATGAAAAATTTGACCTTTTCATTATTGTTGATACAACTAGCAGTATTCTACTATCAAAAATAATTGAGGACCCACTTTATAAAAACTTGCTTGAAAAAACACCAGTTTTAGTTATTGACCACCATACCAATACAACACCAGATTTGTTTTTTAAACACGAATTAATTTTAGAAGAAGCTAGCTCGACAGGTGAATTAATTTTCGAAATTGCAAAAGCAAATCGCTGGAAAATTAATGAAAACGCTGCACAAAATTTACTTGGGGCAATTTTTAGCGACACGCTTGGGCTTTCGACGAGCAATACTTCAGCCAGAACTTTTGAAGTTGCTGGCGAATTAACAAAACTTGGCGCAAATTCAGCCAAGCTTGAAGAGGATCGCCGTGAACTTTCGAAAAAAGCGCCTGAAATTTTAAAATATAAGGGAGAACTAATTCAGCGAATTGAATATTTTTTAGATGGAAAATTGGCAGTTGTACATATTCCATGGAGCGAGATTAAAGAATATTCCGATAAGTATAACCCAAGTGTTTTAGTGATTGATGAAATGCGAATGGTTGAGGGTGTAGAGGCTTGCGTGGCTATAAAAACTTACCCAGATGGTAAATTAACAGGGAAAGTTCGCACAAACTCACCAATTGCGGCCGATATCGCTGGCTATTTTGGTGGGGGTGGTCACGCTTATGCTGCAGGTTTTCGAATTTATGAAAAATACGACGAAATCTTACATGAACTCATTACTTGCTGTGATAAAATTTTTCTAAATATGTAAAAAAATAACCTTACGGAACTATAATCTGTAAGGTTATTTTAAAGTCTGCTCGTTGCCGAAACAGACTAATTATTTCAAAAAATGGTGACCTCACGGGGAATCGAACCCCGATTGCAAGGATGAGAACCTTGTGTCCTAACCGTTAGACGATGAGGCCAATGTTATAATTTTACCAAATTTAACCAAAAAAGTCAATCATAGTTTTTAAAACAAAGACTATTGTATTTTAGGGTTACTTTTCATTTGCCTTATTTGAAATAATCTCAATCGCTTCGATTAATAGATTCAGTTTTTTTAAAGAAATATCGCCAAAGGTTTCTTCACACCATTTAACTAGAATTTGCTGCCGAATGTTCAGTTTTTCTTTACCTAGTTTTGTAATTTCAATTTCACGAATTCGCCTATCTTTCTGTGAATTTTTCTTTAAAATTAATTTTTTCTCCTCCATTTTAACTAAAACTCGCGAAATGTAAGCCTTATCAACACCAATTTCTTTAGAGATTTCATCTTGTGGAGCAGAAGAATTATAAATTTTGGTTAAAATTGCAGCCTCAATAGCCGAAATATCATTTTTCGAAAGCTCGCGTGTTGCATATTTTTGTGCCGAGCGATAAATTGTATTAATTTTTTGCAATAAATCAAGAATCTTTTCTTCCATAAAATAAGTATACCAAATATTGTTGACTTTTACAACAATATTTTATACAATAGAGTAATCATTGATAAATACAACTATTTTATTAGGAGGAAGATGAAGAAATATTTTAGAAAAATAAAGCAAAATCGTGTGCTTCTAGCCACTTTATTTATAGTAAGTTTTATTCCTGTTATTTATGCTGGAACTTTTTTGGCATCAATCTGGGATCCTTATTCAAAAATCGAAAATCTAAAGATATCAGTAGTAAACGAAGATGAACCTGTCATTTTTAATGGTCAAAATATTGGACTTGGCAACAAAATTAGTAACAATCTTAAGAAATCAAGAACTTTAAACTGGCAGTTTACGGATTTAAAAACAGCCGAGAAAGATTTGACCGATGGCGACACTTTCATGATCGTATATATTCCAAAAGATTTTTCGAAAAATTCAGTTAGTTTTTTGGGAGAAAATCCACAAAAAGTAAATATTTTATTTAAGA
>CAUUHI010000031.1:0-6616 GCA_963544935.1 uncultured Saccharimonas sp. (SeqCode)
ACAGGAGGAAGATTAAACAACGCTAAACCTGCAAGAGCTACACATAAAATTAGAGAAAAGATAAAGAATTGTAATGATTTCGAAAAAATCCAGTTGAGTGGAATTGCCTTCATTCCAAAAAAGAAAACCAAACCAACCGCAATATAAATTAAATGTCGCCAGAAGAAATAATAATCATCGTAGTTCGCACCTTTAGCAATATTCAATGAATTTGCTCGCTGTGGACTTAATGAAAACATTACAACCAAACCAATCAGCAGCAACAGACAGATAAAAAGAAATAGCATATAATTTGCACGATGCTTGCGGATTTTTTCGAAACCTTCAAGATTGAGGCGTTTTTTATTGTCAGCTTTAACACTTTCGTAAATTCTCACGCAAGGATTTACGATGAAAATTAAAAACATTGAACGAATTAAAAATATAACTCGCTCCAAAAAACCTGCGAAATCACCGTTTAAAAATTGCTGAAAAATTACAGAAAAATTATCATTCTTCAAATCACTTTTCAAAAAGCTTTGGCTATGTGATTTTCGAAAAGATGAATTTCGAACTTGTGGCGTTCGAGCTTGACAACGAGATGAATAGTTTTCGAAACCTCGTCGTTCACTCAAATTCCTATTCCTTCTTTCCATTTTAAAGAATTTTATGCTCTGCCAGCGCTAAAATTACACCAATAAAGGCCATAACCATTCCGATAATCCAAAAACGCATCGTGATTTTAGTTTCTTCCCAGCCGGTAGCTTCAAGATGGTGATGAATTGGCGCAGAAATAAAGATTTTTCGCTTAAATACTTTTTTCGAAAAAATTTGAATCGCGCTTGAACCAGCTTCGATCACAAAAATTAAACCAATTACAGGAAGAAGAAGGAGTGAATTTGTAAGCATTGCAACCACTCCTAGAGTCGTTCCCCAAGCGAAAGAACCAACATCACCCATAAAGAAACGCGCAGGATAGACATTAAACCATAAATACGCAAGTAGTGCGCCAAGAACGGTAAAACAAAATACCGCTAAATTATGCTGATTCTGAACAAGAGCAATAATTCCGAAAGCACCGAAAGCAGCGCTCAATAATCCACCAGCCAGACCATCGAGTCCGTCAGAAATATTTACAGCATTACTTGTTGCAACAATAGCAAAAATAAATAGTGGAACCATCCAGTATCCGATTTCAAGATTACCAATAAAAGGAATCATAACACTTGTAAAGTGAAGTTTAAAAGTAAAAAACCACGCTAAGAAGCCAGCAAGAGAGATAATCATTGCAAATTTAACAGGCGCACGGAGTCCAGCATCTTTACGATTTGAGCCCCAAATATTTAAGATGTCATCAATTAAACCAATAAATGCACCACCAGCAAGCCCAGCAAGAGGCAACCAAGTTTGTTCACGCTTCAAATTTAATAAAACAGAAATAATAATAACTGCAATTACGCCAATAATTCCTGCCATAGTAGGAATATTACGTGCAATTTTTTTAGCATGTAGTTTATTTACAACAGTTAAAGCTTCACCTGTAACAGATGCTGTTTTTTGCTTCTTCCAGAATTTATATTTATAAGCAACAAAAGTATAAAGTGGCGTTAAAGCCATTGCCAGAACAAACCCAGCAAGACTAAATAGTACAGAAACGATTAATTGATTTGTGATATTTAACATATTACCTCTTTAATTCTTTGGTTTAATCTCTAAATAATTTAATAGCCAGTTTGAAATTTCGGTGAAAATCGGCGCGGCGTCTTTCGAACCTTGCAAATTCTGATTTTCACCCCAAACCGCTACCATTATAACATACTCAGCTTCATCTCCGCCACCAAAACCGACATAGCTACCAATCGTTTGATAGTCGACATACCTTCCACCGACAATCGTTTGGCTGGTTCCAGTTTTTCCACCAATTTGATAGCCAGCTGGATCTTTTGCGCCACCAACTTTTCGAACACCTTCCAGAACTTGCTTCATCTGTTGGCTAGTTTCTTTAGAGATAACACCTTCACGACTAATTTCAGGTGATTTTTTCGAAAGATTGCCGTCCTCATCAACGGTTCCAGCTACTATACTTGGTTTGTATAGCGTTCCACCATTAACGAGAGATGAAAATGCTGTTGAAGTTTGCAACATCGTTGTTGCCATACCCTGACCAAAAATCATATTCGAATATCGAACCGCATTACCTTCTGCGTCTTTTGGCGAAACTAGTGAACCCCGACTCTCCAGAACTTCAATTCCTGTTTCACGACCAAAGCCAAATCTATTATGGAAATAATCGTAAATTTTATTTCTAGCAGTACTATTTAACGAACCGCCACCTAGTAGTTTTCCGATAGTCACCATTCCGGTATTAAGTGAATAATTCATTGCTGTTTGCAACGTAATTGAACCCGTATATCCAAGAGCCGCGTTATTAATCGTAATATCCTCAATTTTTATCGAGTCGGTATTATAGTAACGAGTATTTGCGTTTGCAACACCCTCGTTAATGCCCGTTGCCATCGTAAATGATTTAATCACCGAACCGTTTTCGTAAGCCATTGTTGTTGTGTTATTGTTATAAACCGAACTATTTTCAACTTTAGCATAAGCCGCCGGATCGTATGTCGGGTAATTTGCCATCGCCATAATTTTACCAGTTTTCGGATCCATAACCAAAACCGCACCATGTTTCATTTTTTTGGCTTCCATTTGCGCTTTTAGCACCTTTTCAACTTTTGCTTGAATATTTCGATCTATTGAAAGCGCAATGTTTTTTCCATTCACAGCTGGTTTTTCAATATTTTCGCTTCCAACTTCAATCGTTTGATTGAACGCATCTGTTGTAATTTTTTTGTAGCCATCAGTTCCAGTTAACTCTTTATTCATCGCCTGTTCGATGCCATAGTTTCCACCGTTATCGTTCACAAAACCTAGAATCTGCGCGCCTAAATTACCTTCCGGATAAACCCTTCTCGCTTCAGCTGTAAAACCAATTCCGTGGAACTTTTTTTCACGAATCGCGTTAGCTTGTTTTAATGAAAGTTTCGTTCCAACGACTTGATATCTCGTATCTGTTTTTTCGAAAAGTTTCTCGAAATCATTTTTTAGATTTCCACCAGCAACTTTTCTAAATTCTGAAATAATTTCACTTTTCTTTACTTTTTTCGAATTAGCAATTTCTTGCGGATCAATCCAGAGGGTATAAACAGTCTCATTCAAAACCATTTTCGTAAGCTTTTTACCATCCATAGCATAAATTAAACCTCTTTGAGATTTGATTTCAAATTGCTTCCTCTGACCTTTGTCTGCACGCGCACGATAATCCGCGCCCTCAATAACTTGCAAGAAAAAAAGTCGCATAATGATTATCGCAAAAATGCTCAAAATTGAGACCGCTAGATAACCAGTTCGACTTTTACTTTTAAAACCTAAAATCATATATTTATATTGTATCACAGTTTTGTGATTTTTTTCGAAAAAGCTTAAACTTATTCTTATTTTGCGTAAGAAACTGACGCTGGGGTTGTCATTTTCTTTGCAACTTCGCTATTTTCAATATTCGAAAGCGCTGTAAGTCGCGCGTTCTCAACCTCTAAATCAGCTTTTTTTGTCTCTAAATCTGAGATCTTCGAATCAATTTGTTGAATTTCATTTCCATAAAGTGCTGGTTTTGAAGAATTCATTAAGAAGATAATTCCAAGAACCGCAATCAAAACACCAAGCATCAAAAATTGCGTTACTGCACCAAGTTTTGCTGTTGGCTGAAAAATAGCGATATTGTTATTTCTTCCATATGACCGCGACGAAACTTGTGTTTGGCGACGGCGACTAACATAATTTGTGTTTGTTTTATACATTGGTTTTTGTTGCGTTAAATTTAATATTCAATAAAATAAAGCACCAGACCAGTTTTCGGCTGGTGCTCTAAAGTTTAGTTTCTGTTTTAAATTTTTGTTTTTGTTTTTCGAAAGTGTCAAATACTATCGAAAATTAACTTTTACGCGAGCTTGTTCGTTAGCGTAGCTTACTTTGATTGTTTTTGGCATCTCGCCTCCTTTTGTTTTTTTTATTTTCTAATGCTCACTCGCAATTTTGCACTGCGGGCTCGCGGATTATTAACATCTTCTTTCGCGCCATCAAGCGGTTTTTTGGTAATTGTCTGAAATTTAGACTCTAAACCTTTTTTCGAATCATCTTTAAAATAATTCTTCACTATTTTATCTTCAAGACTGTGAAAAGTTATAATTCCAACTCTTCCACCTGAATTTAACAGTTTCGGAAGCAATTTTAAAACCTCCTCAACTTGTTGAAGTTCATTATTTACCGCGATTCGAATCGCTTGAAAAGTGCGCGTTGCGGGGTGCGTTTTCTGCCAACCGCCTTTGTGCACGCTTAAAATTAAATCAGCCAGCTGCGTTGTGGTCTCAATTCTCTGCTTTTTTCGAACTTCTAAAATTTTCGAAACGATTCTTTCAGCAAAACCGCGCTTTTCTTCGCCAAATTCAATTAAAATTTGCAAAAGTTCATTCTTGCTTGCGAAATTCACAATATCTGCCGCTGTTTTTTTCTGCGCAGGGTTCATTCGCATATCAAGCGGGCCATCTTTTCGAAAAGAAAATCCCCTTTCTGCAATATCTAACTGAGGTGAAGAAACACCTAAATCTGCCAAAATTATATCAAATTTTTGACCTCTTTTTACCAATTCTTTTGCGGCCGAAAGAAAATCTTTATGCAAAATCTCTACACCTTCATTTTTAAACCGTCGAAGCGTGCGAATTGCATTTTCATCTCTATCAACTAAAACCGAGTTTTCGAAATTCTCGGTTATACGCAAAAATTCGCCAGCGTGTCCTCCGTATCCTGCCGTAAAATCGAGATAACTTTCACCTCTCTTTGGCTGGATTTGTTGTAGACTCGCTTGCAATAAAACTGGTATGTGAACTGATTCTTCTGTGTAATTCATAAATTTAAAGCCACCTAACTGATGATTAAACTTTTTGTTTTTGTTATATTTTTGTTTTAAGATTCATTATAAGTTTAGCTTTTCGCTTGGCGTATAGCCAACCATATTGCTGTTTGAGAGACTTATATATGAGGTGGAGTTTTATTTTGGGAGGTTTTAAAATGTGCTCCAGCTATTATTTTAACCTGGTTACTGGAATTTGTCCAGCTGTTTAATCACCAGATAGTTGACCTTAAACTAAAAACTACATCTATTTTAACGTGCTTTTATTTTTGTTTAGTGGTTTTTCTGTTTGTTTCTGTCGTTGCCACTGATTTAAGTTTACCGCGAATTATTTTTTTTCGCAAGACCTATTTTTGACAAACACGCAAATTTAGAAATAATTTTTTATATATTTTTCCACAACTATGTGGAAAAGCAAGCCTTTTAACAGATAATCCCTACTTTTCCACAATGCTTGTGTTTAATTGTTGAAAACTAATTTATCGTGGCAATAATGCACTAATTAACGCGGTATCATATTTTGTTGTAGACATTAGAATCAAGTATGTTACAAACACAACAAGATTGATTGCAAGTGAAAGAACCAAAACCGCACTTCGAAAATCTTGAGTAACTTGGTCAACCACTACTGTTCCATCTTCAGCAATAATGATTCCATTATTTGTAAGCAAAGTTTTAGCTTTTTTAATATCTTGCTCTTTTTTTGAAACTTTTGTAGTTTTTTCAGCAACTTTTTTAGTTGTAGTTTTTTTAGCAATTTTTGTTTCTATTTGTTTTTTTGTCATTTTTTTCCTTTTTTGTTTATTTGACTTATTTGATCTTAATTGTTTTGTATGTTTATACAATAGCATAAGTTTTTTAAAAAGTCAATAGCTTTTATGCTAAATTATTTTAAAATATTTCAAAGCCCTCTGCCAACAATTCGTTCGCTTGACATTATGTAGTTTTATTTTATTTTATTTTTTGACATTTCCCTATTTTATTGTTTTCATATTCTTAAACCTCTAACCTTACTATTCCATAAAGGATAATCAAAACTAAAAGACTCTCGAATTTTCGAAAGCCTTTTGTACTTAATTAATTTTAAAATAAATTAATTAAAAATCTACTTTATATAGCATCTTCACCAAAGAGTTTTTTTATGCGAGCTTCAATTGAACCTTTATGGCGACCGAGTTCTTTACTCAATTTAGCAATTAAATCTGCATCAATTTTGCCATTTTCGAAAACCATTTCTTGTAATTTCGAATCATCAACAAGTCTCCACGCACGATATGCATTTGGATATTCTTGCCGCATTTTTTCAAGCTTTTCAGCCCAAGTTGTTTTTGATGGTTGCGCTGCCTCAACAATTTCGCCTGCTTCACGCTTTTTAGCAACTTCTTTTAAGTGCGAAAAACGCTTTTCGGCTTTTAAGCTTTCATTTTTAAGTCTAAAATCAATCTTTTGCGCCTCTTCGCTAACCATCAAAGCGGTGCGATTTATTCCAAGTAAATAGAGTTTATCAAGAGAGCGGACACGAGAAAGCGCCACATAACCCATTCCTTCAGAAAAGGCTTTTCGAAGGTCGATTCGTGCAGCATCGAGTGTCATCCCCTGACTTTTATGAACCGTAATTGCATATGCTAGCCGTAGTGGAATTTGCATAATACTTGCCCGTTTTTTATCACCATC
>CAUUHI010000032.1:0-6577 GCA_963544935.1 uncultured Saccharimonas sp. (SeqCode)
AAGGCCGGAAGGGGAAGAAAGCCGGGAAGGCGGCCAAGGCTGAAAAACCAGCCGCGCAGGAGAATTCTGATAATAAAAAAGTGACTCTTCCACGAAATTCTCTAACATTTTTTGAAAGATTATTTAGCTGGAAATGGGATTAAGATAATAAATTGCTCAAGCTTAAATTTGAGCAATTTATTTTTTTTTGAAAACCCTTGAAAATTTAGTAAAAATGAAGTAAAATATACATAAGCTAAATAGGGAATAAAATGAGAGACGAAATTATCATAAATGGAAAAAAATATGATGCAATCACGGGTGAACTTTTAAGTGCTCCAAAAAATAATTGTAGTATTAAAAATAAAGATATTTCGAAAATTCATAATAATTTGCAGCGTTCAAGCACTTTGAACCGTAAATATGTTACAGTTCCAAAGAGGCAAGGATTTTCTCTTCACCAAGATGAAATGATTAGCCAATTTAAACGTCGCCACGATTATCAAGAGGCAATTTTGCGCGCGCGTGAAGCAAAAGAGACTCAACAAGACCGAATCTTAATTTCACGTTTTTCGAAAAATTCTAAAATAATCTCGCCAATTTCAAAAGAGCAAATTAAAGAAGTTGAGAAGATTGCGCCTTTCGAAGAGCATCCACTTGCTAAAAAAGCTAATGAAGAACTTCGAGCAAAAAAAGCTCAAAAACAAGAAATTTCAAACCAAGAAGTTAAAGAATTTGCAATTAGTCAAGCAATTGAAAAGTCTCGCGAAGAAAGCAAAAAAAGCCGCGGAATTCACCGAAAGAGTTTTTTTGCGCGCAAGAAGTTTATTAGTTTCTCGATGGGCTTTGCTGTTGCAATTTTTGGCGTTGGATATCTAACTTATATCAACCTACCAGATATTGCAAGCAGAATTACGGCTTTTCAATCTGGAATGGCGGTTGAAACTCCTGCTTATGTTGCAAGTGGATACTCTCCAAAAGGCCTAGCTTATTTTGATGGAAAAAATGTTAATTTTGAATATAAAAAAGGTGATTCGAATTATAAGGTTCAACAATCGCAAAGCGGCTGGGATAGTTCGGCATTATTACAGAATTATGTTACAAAAAAATGGAGTGAAGATTATTCAACAACCTATAGTAATGGTCTAACAATTTATTCGAGCCGTCGTGGGGAATCTGTTTGGGTGAACAATGGAAAACTTTATAAAGTTGAGGTTTTCGGCAATAAGATTTCAGATGAAGAAATTCGAAAAATCGCAACCAGTCTTAGTGCATAAAAAGTAGCTTTAGCTACTTTTTTGTTTTGGGTTGAGAAAAAATAAAAATTAAAGTATAATAGGTAATTATGAAAGCAAGAACTCGTTTTGCGCCAAGTCCAACTGGTTATATTCACGTTGGAAATGTTCGAAGCGCACTTTACCCTTATTTGATAGCCAAGCAGACTGGCGGAGATTTTATTTTGCGAATTGAAGATACCGACCAAGCTCGATTTGTTGATGGTGCAGAAGATTTAATCCTTAATACTTTAAAATGGCTTGGCCTAAATTGGGATGAAGGCCCAATTTACGGCAAAAAAAATGAAGAAAAAGGTGTTTTTGGGCCGTATCATCAAACTCAGCGCCGTGAAAAATATCTTGAATGGGCGCAAAAAATGATCGAAAAAGGCCTAGCTTATGCCGACCCATATTCACCAGAAGAAGTTGAGGAATTTCGAAAAAAAGCTAAAATTGAAAAGCGTGCATTTTTATATCGCGACCATCGCCCCGAAAATCCACCAGAATGGGAGCTTGGAATGCCGCTCCGTTTTAGGACGCCAGAAATTAAGCGCTATACTTGGCACGATGCTGTGATGGGTGAACTCTCAGCTGGTCCTGAGGCTTTAGATGATTTTATTTTGATTAAAGCAGATGGTCTTCCAACTTATAATTTTGCACATATTGTTGATGATTACGGAATGAAAGTTACGCATGTAATTCGTGGCTCGGAATACGTTGCTAGCACCCCAAAATATCTTTCGTTGTATGAGGCGCTCGAAATTCAGCCACCAATTTTAGCTCATTTACCGCATATCTTGGCGCCGGAAGGCAATAAGAAGCTTGGTAAGCGTGACGGTGCAAAAAGTGTTAGCGAATATCGAGCAGATGGAATTTTGCCAGAAGCAATGCTAAACTTTTTGGCTCAACTTGGCTGGAATGACGGTACTGAACAAGAAATCTTTACTAAAGAAGAGTTGATCGAAAAATTCTCTCTTGATCGTGTGCAAAAATCTGGGGCAAGATTTGACGAACAGCGACTTTTGTGGCTCAATGGTCAGTGGATTCGCAAAATTCCTCTTGAAGATTTATTTGAGCGTGTGCAAGATTTTTGGGGAGAAAATGCTAAGAATGCTAGAGAAGAATACAAAAGTGAAGTTCTTGGTCTGGTTTTTGATCGCTTAAAAACACTTAAAGATCTCCCGCTTGCTAGCGAATATTTCTTTGCTGAACAAGATGCCGATTTAGAGATGATTTCGAAAAATAAGCAGCTTAAAAAACTTGAAAAATCGCAAATTGTGGAACTTTTGAATTTGGTTATTTCTGAGTTTGAACAGCTTGAGGATTGGAATGATGACAAAATCCAAGAATTGTTAAACAGGTTGCTTGAAAAGACTAGCCAGAAACCGGGAATTCTATTCCAGATTATTCGGATTTCATTAACTTGGGCGCCATTTTCACCAGCTTTGAATCAAACTCTACGAGTAATCGGTAAGGACGAAAGTGTAAAACGCCTTAAAAATTCACTACAAGAAATTGAGAAAATGTAAAAATAAGCTCCGCGACAAACGGAGTTTATTTAATATTTTCGAAAATAATTTTAGCAATTTCTCGCGGTTTTTCCATTGGCGACAAATGGCCAGAATTTTCAAGGATATGAAAATCTGATTTAGGGAAGTTTTTGCGAAATTCCTCTTCATTAAAAGGCTGAACCGTTCCATCTTTATCGCCAATAATAGCAATTTTGATATAATTCTTGGTTTCAAACACTTTTTTATCAAGTGCGATTGGGATTGTTGATTTTTGCGCGAGTAAATTCCTTGCTGAGTTTTGACATAAAAACATGTTTTGATAAATATTTTTATTTGCTTCAAGCGACCAAGTTTTTTGGAGAGTAGCTGCTTTGAAAGGTGAGAAAACTGGTAGATTTGAAAAAATCATTAAAAATCTAGATTTATTTAATAATTTCATTCCAGCTAAAAATGAATCGCTAGGCTCAAAAACTGGATTTATAATAATGGTTGGAATTTTTTTCGAAATCTCATCATCGCTGATAAAATAAGAACTAAAAGAGTGGCCAATAATAAGATGAATTTTACCAAAATTACTAAGTTTTGAAATCATCTTCTGGTAGAAAATTCGAAAAATATCGATATTTTGAAAGGTATTAAGTGAACTTTTACCATGAGCCGGTAATTCACAAATAATAATTGAATATTTTTTTGAAAGCTCAAATCCAAGTGGAGTTAATCCAAAATAGTTTCCACCAAAACCATGAAAAAGAACGGCAATTGGTTTACTTTCTTCTAAATTTTTATATATTGAAATTTTATTACCGTCAATATCGATAAATTCATTTTTTAGCTTTCTTCGCCAAGATTTTAGATTCATTTTATAATTATACCATTTTTGAGGCCTAATTACAAAATGCACTTTTGAAAAAGCATAAGTTGTGATATAATACAATTAAAGCTTAAGAATTTTTAAATAAAAAGAAAGGAAAAAATGGCAAATCCGCTGCGACTAGTGATGATTCGGCATGGGCAAAGTGAGGCTAACATTGTTCAGCATGCGCAAAAGCTCGGGCAAAAAATTGATCTAGAAAAAAAGGTTGAGGCGCGCGCAGACTGGCGACAGCGGCTCTCGCCGAAAGGAAAAGAGCAGGCTGAGAGGGCAAGGAGAGAGCTTTTGAAAATTTATGGAAGTCTGGATTTTTTTGATTCGAAATATACCTCACCTTTTATTCGAGCAAGAGAAACTGCTGCAATTTTAAGTGGAGAAAATTGCCATTTCTGGAAGATTGATGACTTACTCTCGGAACGAAATTGGGGAATTTTTGGTCGAGTAGATATGAATGAGCGAGTTGATAATTTTCCAATTACAATGAGATACCTCTATAATGATCCATTTTTTATGCGGCTCGACGGTGGTGAGAGTATTTTTGATGTTTATTTGCGTTTTCGAAGTTTTTGCGAGCGTCTAAAGAGAGAGGAGTCGAACCAGAATGTTTTGATTGTTTCTCATAAACAGTTGATCCAATCCGCTTGTTATTTAATTGAAGGATTTTTGCCTGAACAGTGGAATAATAATCGAATACGAGATATTTACGATGTACCAAATTTGGGGGCAATTGAGTATTCAAGAATCAATCCAATGAATGCGAGTGATGTCCGTGAAAATTTTGCTTGGCGGAGGGTTTTGAACTTGGGCGAAGCTGATGGAAAACATGGAGATTGGGAAGAATTTGATATTCGCCGAGATTTTTCGAATGATGAATTATTAACCCAAGTTAGTGAAAATAAACCTTTTTTAAAATAGTTATTGACAAAGCTTAAACGTTTTGCTATAATTCTATTACAGTTGATGTGTTATCAAGGGCGATGTTTGTTTTCTCCCCTAAATAACACTTATAAATAAAAATAAATAACAAAAACCGCCCAGGGTGGGCACACATCGACAAACAAATCACTGCTTGAAAAAGTGGTGATTTTATATTATAATGAATAAGATTATGTTTAAAAAAGGAATTCAAAGAAAACTTGAAAAATATGTTCGAAAATATTTCGAAACTCATCCGGATATTAAATTAATTACGGTTGCTGGCTCTGTTGGAAAAACTAGTACAAAACTTGCAATTGCAACTATCTTGAGTCAAAAATATCGTGTACGATTACACGAGGGGAACCACAATACACATTTGAGTGCCCCTTTAGCGATTTTGGGAATAAATTTTCCTGGAAATCCTCGTAATTTTTTGGAATGGCATAGAGTTTTTAAAGCTGCAAGAAGGCGAATTAAATCACCGAGTGATCAAGAGCCGCAAATTATCATTCAAGAACTTGGAACTGACCACCCAGGTGATATTGAACGGTTTAGCAAATATCTTGCTCCAAATATAGCAGTAATTACATCTGTTACTCCTGAACATATGGAGTTTTTTGGAAGTATCGATGCTGTTGCGCAAGAAGAACTTGAAGCTGGGAATTTTGCTGAAATGGCAATTTTAAATCAAGATGATATCTCGCCAGATTTTTTTAAATATATTCGAAATTCGAATATTGCAACTTATAGCTCGGTTGGTGGAGCTAACTATAATTTTATAGCTAATAATTTCTCTTTGCTTGATGGCTTTAGCGGTAAAATTCAAACTCCAGAATATGGTGAAATTAATGTTCGAGCAAAAGTTTTTGGCGAGCATTCTCTCAGGCCAATTACTGGTGCAGTAGCGGTCTCTATTAAGCTTGGCTTGAACCCACAAGAAATTGTAGGTGGGTTAGCAAGTTTGAAGCCAGTTCCCGGTAGAATGAATTTTATGCGAGGCGTTAAAGACTCTGTTTTAATTGACGATACTTATAACTCGAGTCCGGCCGCATTAGAAGCTGCGATTCAAACACTTTATTCTCTCTCTGCACCTTCGAAGATTGCAGTTATTGGAAGTATGAATGAGCTTGGTGAAGCTTCTGCTTTCGAACATCAAAAAATAGGTGAAATGCTTGACGGGATTTCTCTTTCCTGGGTGGTTACTGTTGGTGAGCATGCAAATAAGTTTCTTGCTCCAGCTGCAAGATTGCGAGGCTGTCAGGTTTATGAAGCAAAAAATGCAATTGATGCGGGAACTTTCGTTCATAAGATTATGGAGCGAGGGGCTTTAGTTCTACTTAAAGGTTCTCAAGGTGAAATTTACCTAGAGGAGGCCACAAAAATTCTACTCTTAAATAAAGATGATGAAAAATGGTTGGTTCGTCAGGACGAGAAATGGAAAAAAACCAAAGATGACTTTTTTAGTAGCTTTACAGAAGTTGCTGGAGATGAGGTTTAGATGAAAGAAATTTTACCAATTGTTGATGAAAATGATAAAATTATTGACGAAATTGATAAGGCTGAATTTGATAAAACTACGGGGCGAATTTATCGAACGGTTTCGTTAATTTTATTTAATTTAGATGGTGATTTTTTAATTCAGCGGCGATCTTTTTCGAAAGCTACATTTGCCGGAAAATGGCAAAATTCGGCAGCGGCTGGTCATGTTCAGATTGGTGAAAGTTATCTGGATGCAATTCATCGTGAAACTATTGAAGAAATTGGCTTGAACTTGCGGTTTCAAGATTTCATTAAAGTTGAAAAGGTTTTTATTCATACCAAAGAAAATAAACGGCGTTTTATGCAAGTTTTTGCTGCAAAAATGAATTTTAATCTTGAAAATCTAGCGATTGCGCGTGATGAAGTTGCCGAAATTAAGCTAGTGAATTTTAAAGAATTTCAAAAAATGATTGAAGAGCATCCTGAAGATTTTACGGATTCGCCGGAAGTTACATTAAAAATTCTTGAAAAAGCCCGAGCAAAAA
>CAUUHI010000033.1:0-6352 GCA_963544935.1 uncultured Saccharimonas sp. (SeqCode)
AAGCTTGACGCATTACCGACAAAAGAGTTCATCTATACTGGAGAGGTGACTGGAGATATAAAACAAGCAAGTATGCCAACAGATCTTAATTTACGTCTTAAAGTTGGTGCACATGTAATGATGATAAAAAACGACCACACTGAAAATTCTAGTGACGATAAAAGAAAGAAATCTCGTTGGGTTAATGGTACACTAGGAGTCATCTCTCAACTAACCAATAATGGAATAAAAGTTGAAATAAACGGTGTTAGCCATTGGGTGGATAAAGAGGTTTGGGAAAAATATCAATATAGCTATGATGTTTCCACGAAGTCAATTAAGAAAGATGTCGTTGCTACGTTCTCTCAATATCCAATTAAATTAGCCTACGCAATTACAATTCATAAATCGCAAGGCCAGACATACGATGCGGTTAAAGTAGATCTTACAAAAGGTACTTTTGCTGCTGGACAAGCATACGTAGCTTTATCAAGATGTCGCAGTATGAGCTCTCTTTATCTAGTTTCAACATTAAAGCAAGAAGATATTAAGGTAAGTCAAGAAGTTATAAATTATATGAAAGATCGCGTAATAGAGCTAAGTGAGAAAACCGATCTATATAAGATAAAAAATGTTAAACAAACATCCGACAACTGGTTTAAAATGCGCCGAGGAAAAGTAACTGGAACTACAGCGTATTATTTAAAAAATCATTCAGTTAGTTTCGCTATTAAAAAAGGTATAGAGGAAAAAGATTACACGAATGATATTATGCGGAGAGGACGTGAATTAGAGCCTATTGGTATTACCGAATTTACTAAAGCAGAGAATCTCAAAGTAGAAGCGGTTGGCTTTGTAGAATCCCTAGTACATGAAGCTGCAGGCTTTTCTCCAGATGGAGTTATATACGACGATAATGGAAAGATTAAAACTATTATTGAATATAAAGCATTTGGTGAAAAGCGTCATTTTGCTTGCTATGAGTGCATAGATAATCACGTGATGTACCAAATTCAGTTTGGGTTGTTTGTAACTGGAGCAAAAGATGCTTACTTAATTCTCTATAACCCAGATTTGCCCGATGCTAATTCTCAATTGTTGATAAAGCACATAGAAAAAGATAAAAAGATCCAAGAGGTTTTTGAGAGTAGATTTAAGGAATATGAAAAAGGCGAAAAATATTTAACTGAAAACAGTATTCGTGTTAAGCGCACTAGCAGGATAGGCAAAGAAGTACTGCAATATAATGATGATGGCAAAATTATTGCAGAGTTTGAATCCGTAAAAGATGCTTCGAAGGAAACCGGTATAGGTTATTATTCAATATATGACGTAATTCTCGGAAAACAAAAACATGCCGGTGGTTACGGATTTATTTACAAAAAAGACTATTCTGGTAATAAGAGTGATTTAATTAGTCGTAGCACAAATAGGAGACCTGCGATGGTACCAGTGCCAGTACTCCAATGTGATAATAATGGAAACGTTATTAATAAATTCGAGTCGATTTCTCAAGCCGAAAGAGAAACTAGCGTAAGCTCAATATGTATTTATAAAGCTTTAAAAGGTAAGCAGAAACATGCTGGAGGGTATCTTTGGAAATATAAAGAATAAAAACTCTTTTTTGCTTGATTTTGATAGGCTTTTGGTTGTATAATAAAATTGTTCAGACAAAAAATACGGAAAGCTTTTAAATTGAGCTGATGTTTTTGCTTATTTTGAAGCTTTCGTATTTGTCTGAACAACAATACTACTTTAAACATCGGCTCAATTTATTTAGTCGAGGATTGGAAAAAATGAATCACAAAGATACGAGGCCAAACTCAGGTAAAAAAGCTATATTATATACGACTATATCTGTTTTTATTTTATTTTTTCTTATTATAGTCTGGGCGAGTTTTTCGGCCAAAAAAGGAGAGAAAGAAGTAAATAATGAGGTCTCAAAACAGAGAATATCTGTTAATTTAGAGAAAGACCAAACTCTTGAAACTGGTAAAAATCGTTATAAGCTCAAAATCTCAGGATTTAAAAATGTTGCAAAAATGAGCGTTAGAATTAACTGTGAAAATACGGTCAGCCACAAATCTCCATTGAGCGAATGTAATAAAACTACAAAAAAAGAAACTCAAGGAAAAGAGTCGTTGGAGTATTTTGTAACATTTAACATTTCAGATTTTTCAAAACAGGAAAATAATAAAATCGAAGTATTGGTTACGAATCAAGATCGCGGCGCAGAAAGTGTTGATAAAGTTATTGCGATAAATGGTGAGCCTTATTATTATGGTAAAGTTGAAATATCTTTTTCTAAGGAAGAACCTAATAATAACTTATATCTAACTAATGAAAAATACGAAAAAATAACAATTGGTGCGAATATAGACAACCTATCTAATATATATGATATTGAGAAAGCTTGTGAAAAATATAGTGATTCTGATAGTGCTATTGGCAAGAGTCAAATGTATCGCTGTAAATATGAAGGTAGATACGCGCATTTTCATTTTATAAACGGATCACTAAGCTCTAAAGATGTATTGAATTATTAATTAATTTAAACTTATTTTTTGCCAAAAAGACTAAAGTTTGGTATAATAAAATTAGAAGAACCATTTGCGATTCACCCCTCAGGGTGGGTCGCTTTTTTATGTCCAAACGAAAGGGGAATTTCGAAAATGCAAATAAATGGTGAATTACTTAAAATCAACGGTCAGGTTTTTTCGAATTTGAAAAGTTATCAACTCCAGAGAAATAAGCTCTGGCTAAATTCAGACCGCAATATGGCCGGCGAAATTCGCGCAACAATGATCGGAATCTTTCCAAAAATTGAAGTTGAATTTGGCGGAATTTTAACTGTGGCAGAAATTCAAAAAATTGCGCGCGTGGTTGATTTGCCATTTTTTACAGTCGAGTATTTCGATCCAAAATACAATGCGATGAAATCTGGCCAATTTTACGCTGGCGATTACAGTGTTCAGCTCAAAGATAAGAAACGTGGAATTTTCGACCCCTTTAAAGTGAGTTTAATTCCAGTTAGAAAAGAGGCGTAAATGCTTATTGTTAGTGAAATTTTCAAACAAGCAATCAAACAGCCAACGCGAGAAATTCGAACTGCGTTAGTCTTGGCAAATAATACAAAAATAACCAGTAATGATGAACTCGCCAGTTTTTCGATCGAACGAACAGGAGCGCCATTTTTAAGCTCAATGAGTGGATTCTCGGCCGTAATTCTGGGTGTTTCGAAGAATCTAATTAATCAGGTCGTTCAGGTATATATTTTTTGCGTGATTTTATTAATCCGGAGGTAATTTATACTTATACAGAAATTGCCTCGATCGGAACAATAAAATACCCTACGAAATGTGGTTTGTAGGGTATTTTACTATAATAAAAAGATGCATCTCGTATAACACAAAATGCATATGTTTTGGTTCAAAAACAGCTTCTGGAGCCACGATCGGGGCTTGAACCCGAGACCTCATCCTTACCATGGATGCGCTCTACCAACTGAGCTATCGCGGCGAATAAATGAATTATACCATATAAATTATACTAATGTCAATACGATCGGCTAGCGATTAAATCGAGGCCTCTATTGACAAAGTAAGGTTTTTAATATATAATATTTAGGTATATTTTATATAAAAAATAATTCTTATGGAGGGCTATGAAAACAGTAACGATAATGAAATATCGAATTGGAGATAAATATTTTTTTAAAGTTTTAGATAAGTTTGATATTAAAGATGAAGTTGAACGTCTTGATGAGATGATTAGGATTTCGAACGAGCTCAGTTTAGAAAATGAAGATTACGAACAACTTTGGATTAAAGAAACAGTTCTATTTTAGCTACATAATAAAAGTTTAATATAACTATTTTTTATTATTTTTTAGAAAGTTACTCTTTAAGGCTTCGCCGATAACCCATATTATTGCATTTACAAAAAATATGGAAATTGCAGCAGTAACCATCATTAAGATAATTTTACTAATTGAATTTTCGAAAATATTTAAAAAACTTGCGATAACGAATCCGAATAATGCTATAAATAAATAAAATCTTTGTAGCACAATGCGTTCATTCGAATTATTTAAAGTTTTTTGTATAAATTTTAAAAAATTGTTCATGATCAAAATTATACCATAAAAAATAAAATAAGTCAACAAGAGATTAAAAGTCTTGCTTTTTGCGAAATCTTATGATAGAATAGAACAGAACGTAAATAATAAATTTAAGAGAGATTATGGCTAAAAAGAATACGAAACGAAAGATTATTGGTCTTGTAAGCGAAATTACTGGTGACCGAATTTACTACACTCGCAAAAATACTCAGAATACACCTGAAAAATTATCTTTGCGAAAATATAATCCAAAAACTCGAAAACATGAAATCTTCACAGAAACTAAGAAGTCTCTTGGTCGAAATGAAGTTAAACCACGAAAAGGTTAATAAATTGCACCATTTGGTGCTTTTTATTTTAGTAGCTATAATTTGTAATAAACCTATCGTTTGTATCTTTTGCTATACAAAAAATGTAGGGAATTATTAAAAAATCTTCTTTAATTAAAGCTCTTGTTTAAGTGAATCATTTTTCTATTGTATTTTAGATAACTTTATGTTAAAATATCAAGGTAATACAAATTGCTTGAGAATTCGTTCGTAGTTATCTTAAAGTTACGAAAGAAGTTACAAGCCTAATATAAGGAGTAAAAAATGGCAGAACAAGGCCTAACAATTCGTATTCGCCTAAAGGCATACGACCACAAAGTTATCGACCAAAGTGCAAAGCAAATTGTTGACACAGCAATTCGAACTGGTGCAACAGTTGCAGGACCAGTACCTCTACCAACACGACGAAGTACTTTTACAGTAGTAAAAAGCCCACATGTTTACAAAATGGGTGGTGAAGCTTACGAAATGCGTGTTCATAAGCGCCTCATTGACATTAGTAACGCTACACCGAAAACAATTGATTCTTTGCAAAATCTTAGCCTTCCAGCTGGAGTTGATGCAGAAATTAAAATGTAATTTTCAAAATCGCCTTCGGGCGGTTTTATTTTTGGCAAAAATATGATATAATCATAAGCAATATGAGCAAAAATAGCAAACAGAGAACTTATGCGCGAAATCGCACAAAATTAAGCCGTCGTGGTTTTGAAAAAAATCCCGAAAGTGATTCAGTTTTTTTGGTGAAACTTATTTTGTGCGCTCTATTTGCTTTAATCTGGTTAAAAACCAAAACAAATATAAGTATTCCAATTGGGGCGTTCAGTTCTTTTTTGCTAATTTATTTTTTCGAAAACCGTCAAGAAAATAGGCGAGTATTTTATGCAATTTCTCTAATTTGTGGGATTATAAGTTTCTTTTTGCCAATTGGCTTTTTGATTTGACTTTTTTGAAATAAAGTTATATAATGTATAAATCACAATATTGGAGGTGCGTACATTATGAAAATAATTGTAATTTTAATTGCGACACTGATCATGCTTATAAGAACGGTCGGTAAAGAAAGAATAAATCGAAAAATGATGATTTTTCTTTCTTCGGTTATTGTTTTAAGCTCAATTTTAATGATAGTTGGTCAGCTAACAAATCAAGAAATTATTTTATTCTCTTTTCTTGAGATTTCTTCTTATGAAGATAATTTTATTTTTATAGCTTCAAAATTTGCTTTCGAAATTATTTTGAGTATAATAATTCTAGCTAAAGTAGAAGGAGAGGCAAAATTCAAACAAGATTGTTTCATTTTTTTGTCAGCGATGATTTTAACTCAAACACTTATAGACTACCCAAGGGTTATCTCACAATTAGTGGAATATAATTTATTTTGGGAAGTACTTTTCACTTTTCTGTATCTCTTTATAGCGAGTTTAGTCTGCGGAGAACGGAAACACATAATAGAAGAATAAACTGTTTCGAAAGAAACAGTTTTTTGTTGTAAATATTACACGCTAAATATAGCGTTTTTTATTGATTTTTATAAACAAAAGCACTATAATTAAATAGTCGAGCAGAAGAACTTTAAAATACTTACAATTCAATTTTATAGAAAATACGGGGTGAAAAAAATGGAACAATTAGCACTATTTAGTAGGGAACAACTAAAATCTTTGGAGTTTGAAGGAACAAATATTTATTTCGTTGAAAAACGAGATGGTAGACGTGTAGTGTTTGATGTAGACAAGATTGACAAGGCTCTCCACAAGGCGGCTAACAAAGTCATGGATGTGACACCCTTGGTCGAAAAACGTCTAAATGGGCTGCTTGAGCGTATTGTTGCGGAAATTCACAGTCGTTTCCCTCAAGGTGTCAAGATTTACGAGATTCAGAATATCGTAGAGCATGAACTCCTTGAAGCCAAAGAATATGCGCT
>CAUUHI010000034.1:0-6332 GCA_963544935.1 uncultured Saccharimonas sp. (SeqCode)
TGGCGGGTTTTCTGGTGGGAATCCTTTTGAGGGTTTTAGCGGATTTTCGGGCCAGAATGTTAATTTTGATTTTGGTGGCGGATTTGGTGATATTTTTGACGGAATTTTTGGCGGCGGATTTTCGAATGGCCGTGGTTCAAAAAATAAAAAAGGCCGCGATGTTGAAGTAGATCTAACTTTGAATTTTAAAGAGGCAGTTTTTGGGACTGAAACTGAGATTTCATTAAATCTAGATGATGAGTGCGAGCATTGTGATGGCTCTGGTGCAGAACCTGGCCACGGAATGCAAAAATGTCCAGATTGTAATGGAAGTGGTCAGCAAACTCGTGCTACTCAAACTCTTTTTGGCCCAATTCAACAAACTGTAACTTGCCCGACTTGTGATGGTCGTGGTGAGATTCCAAAGCGAAATTGTTCAGTTTGTCGTGGTGCCGGAATCTTGCGTAAAAAGCAAACAATAAAGCTTAAAATTCCAGCAGGAATTGATGATGGCGCAACAATTCGGCTTTCTGGCCGTGGTGAAGCAATTAAAGGTGGCGAAAAAGGTGATTTATATGTAAACATCTATGTTAAAGCCGATAAAAAATTTACGCGTGAAGGTGATTTAATTTTAAGTGAAGAGAGAATTTCAATGATTGATGCTGCACTTGGTGCTGAAATTGAAGTTGAAACAATTGACGGAAAGCTAACGATGAAGATTCCAGCTGGAACACAAAGCCATACTGATTTTAAGCTTTCAGGTCACGGTGTGCCTCACCTTCGAACTGAAAGAAGGGGTGCTCAAATTGTGACGATCATTGTTGAAACTCCTACAAAGCTTTCGAAAAAACAAAAAGAGCTTTTGACAGAATTTAAGAAATTTAAAAAATCATTATTTTAAATAGTTGGCCGAGTTATTTAATAGCTCGGCTATTTTATGAGACAATATGTTAGCGCAGTTGTTCTATTTTTTATAAAATAATTTGAGCATCCTTGGAGCTTATGCTATAATATTGCTATGACAACAATTATTTTTATTGTAATTCTTTCGATTTTTTTAACACTCTCTCGGCGTAAAATGGGCTATTTTAATCTTATTATTCTCGCGGGAATTATTTTGAATAGATATTGGAATAAAGATATTACTATTTTTTTAACAACTTCAAATTTAGTAATTCCAGAATCAACTTTAAGTGGAATTGTTGGTTTGTTTCTAATTTTAGCACCAGCTTTGGTGATTTTAGCAAAAAATCCAAAACAAGAAAAATGGCTTTTTGGTATACTCTCTTCGATATTTTCAGCGATTTTTGCATATTTAGTGTCACTTTCATATTTTGAAAAAGTTTTTTTACCAGATTTACTTTCGAAAAGTATTTCGCAGCCGCTTGAAAAATGGGCTAGTTGGGTTATTTTGGTGGGAGTTATTTTTTCTGTTTTAAGTATAACCTCATTTAAATTTAAGAAAATTGAGAAAAACCCTTGACTTTTAAAAATAATTGATATATACTTTAATATGTATTCAGTGAGTGGGTCTGTAGCTCAGCTGGTTAGAGCACCTGCCTTTTAAGCAGGGTGTCATGGGTTCAAGCCCCATCAGACCCTCCAATATATTAGAAAATTCACCAAAAGGTGTTTTTTTTATTGTTAAAATATGATAAAATTATATATGTGAAGAAGCAGTTGATAGAATTTATAAATCGGTGGTTTTTAAATAGTTTCTTATTATGGATTTTAATTTCTATTTTCGGAAATGTTAGCAACCACAGTGCGGGAACTTTCTTTCTTGCTGGTTTAATTTTTTCAATTGTAAATAGTACGCTTAAAACTATTCTTACAATTTTATCACTTCCAATGATTATCTTGACTTTTGGTTTTTTTACACTGATAGTTAATGGTATGATTGTTTGGATTTCGATACTTTTAGCACCAAATATTTCAATGGGATTTTGGAATTCTGTAATTGTAGGAGCAGCTATGAGCTTGCTAAATTATAGTTTGAGCCAATTTTTAAGAATTGAAGATGAAAAGGAGATTTTATAGTGAATATTGATATTATTTTGCAGTTTTCGACTGTTATTTCTAGCGTTTTAATGATGATTTTAGTGCTTTTACAACAACGAGGAGCAACTTTAGGGGCAGGATTCGGGGCTTCTGGCGAGCTTTATACTGAGCGACGCGGTGTTGAAAAGAGTATTTTTCGGGCAACAGTTTTCTTTGCATTTGTTTTTGTTGCATCAATTCTTACAACTTTGCTTTTGCCTAAATAAAAAGGAGTTTTAATGGACTTTAAAAATAGCCCTAAAAAGGTTAGACAAGTTTCTGCTATTTCTCAAAAAAATAGAGATCAGGTTTCAAAAAATAAAACGATTCAAACTTTTAATAATAAGGCTACTTTAGCTGAAAGAGCAGATTTAGTTGAAAAGGCTATCGCTTCTCACATGAAAAAAATGTTTTTTGGTCGTTTTGATAATTTATCGAATGTTCGAAAAATAGTTATTTCTTGGATCTGTGTTGTGTCTATTTTGATTTTTTCTGTTGGTGTTTTTCGTGGGCTAAGTGCTGAAAACTATAGTGAGGATATTTTTTATAGAGGAGGAACTTATTCAGAAGGAATTTTGGGTGAAGTTAAAACCTTGAATCCGCTATTTACCTCGACTGATACTGAAAAATCTTTCGAACAAATTGCTTTTTCTCGTCTTTATGGTATTGATGAGACGGGAAATTTGAAAGGCGATTTAGCTGAAAGTGTTTCAACATCTGATAATTATAAAAACTTTAAAATTAAAATGCGGAACAATGCCGTTTGGTCTGATGGTCAAAAAATAACAGCCAATGATGTAATTTTCACTATAAAGCTATTGAGAGAGCAATCAATTAATCCTTCTGGTTTTAAAGCCTGGAAAAATGTTGAGATTTCGAAAAATAGTGATTATGAGCTCAGCATTAAAGTGCCGTCAAGTTCTTCTTCTATTTTGTATAGTTTTAATTTTTCAATATTACCAGAGCATATTTTGAAAGATATTCAAACAGAGAAGATCCGTGAAAGTGCTTTTTCAAAGAACCCAATAACTTCTGGCGCATTTAATTTTAAATCTGTTCAGAATGATGGTGATAAAACTACTATTTCATTAGTTAAAAACAAGCGATATTATAAGGGTGAGGCCTATATTGATAACTTTGACATTGTTGCCTTTAAAGATGAAACTAAGCTTAAAAATGCTTTGATCTCTGGTGAGATTGTTGCATCACCAAGTCTTAAAATTAGTGAATTTTCAGAATCTGAGCGGGACAAATTAAAATCTCGAGAAACTAATGTTAATCGTGGAATTTATGCTTTTTTGAATAATTCTGATTCAGTTTTGAAAGATTTGAAAGTTCGAAAAGCTATTCAAACTGGGGTTGATATTTCGAAAGTTCGAAAAGAAATGGAATTTATTAATAAACTTGATTTTCCAACTTTGAATCAGTTTTTGAATACTAAAGATTTGAGCGTTCCTAAATATGATTTCGATCAGGCGCAAAAAATATTAGATGAAGCTGGTTGGAAGAAAAACTCGAATGGTATTTTAGAAAAAGATGGTAAGACAGCTATTTTAAATATTGCAACAACTAGTGTTTATAACTATAAGAAAGCTGCTGAAGAAATTGAGAGTCAGCTTAAAAAACTCGGATTTGACGTAAAATTGACAGTAATTAATAAAGATGATAAAACCGGAGCTTTCGTTCAATCAATACTCCAGCCAAGAAACTATAGTATTTTAGTTTATGAGATTGATCTTGGCGCTGATCCTGATATCTACGCTTTTTGGCATTCTTCACAATCTGGGCAAAAGGGATTGAACTTCTCAAATTATAATGATGCGGTTGCTGATGATCTTTTGCTAAATTCAAGAACCGCTCAAAGCTCGAATGAGAAAAAGTTGCAAATAACTAAATTTACTCAACGTTGGTTAGCTAATTCGGTCGCCATTGGCCTTGGTCAGACTAAAACGAGTTATGTTTTTCGAAAATCAGTTCAGGCATATTCAGTAAATAATACTTTTGTAACAGAAGTTAATAGATATGCAGATATAATATATTGGTCTGCTTCAAAATCAACTCTTTACAAGACGCCATAGTTTTGGTATAATTAAAATGGTTTTGCGCGCGTGGCGGAATTGGTAGACGCGCTAGCTTGAGGGGCTAGTGAGCTTCGGCTCGTGGAAGTTCAAGTCTTCTCGTGCGCACCATACTAGACTTTTTGAAAAATATTCGCGCGCCAGCGCGTTTTTTTATTGCTGAGCAAAATTCGGAGTAGAGGCAAAAAGCTAACTTAGTTTATACCACTTTAGTCTATTTTATGATATTATATAAAGTGAGAGGAAAATAATGATTAGAAACGAAGATTTTACAATAAATTATTTAGACAAAATTATTTTTGCGTCCGAGAGACATACTATTAATGAATGGCTAGGTGCATTTAAAAAACTTTCAGAAATTATGAACGAGCTTAATCTCGATCCCGATCTTTATATGCATAGTATGGGTGTAGAAAGCTTAAAAATTAATTTTATAAAGAATGAATCTCTAATTATCAATGAAGTAACGCGTTTAAATTTTTGCGCAAAAAGAGTTCTTGATTTGTCTATTAAAATTGTTCAAATATCTTCCAGAAATGAATTCAAATACGATGATGTTTCGGGGTTGATAAGGGAGGCATGGTGGGAGTTAATTTCACTCTTTGACTATTCTTCAGATTTATATTTAAATATTTACTCACTTTGTTTGTTTAACAATCTTGCTTTAACCTTGGAGAAATCCGTGAAAATAGTTGCCAATAAACTTTCGGGTAGTCCGTCAATAGTTCCAGATGATAATATGGAGAAAGTTGAGATTATTTTAAAAAATCAAGATTTTTAGCATCGGTTTGATATTTAAGCGGTTCTTCCGCTTTTTTATTTTGTAAAAAATGCACCATATTTTTGGTGCAATCTTATTAAATTATTTGATATTTTTTCGAATCCAGCTATCAAGTGAGCCAGCGCTCATTGCTAGAATTAATCGGTTTTTTACTTTTAAACTTAAAATCTTCTCTATTAATTCTTCTGGACTATCTGAAAAATCTAAAATTGTTGTTTTTTCTGATATTTTTCTTGAAAGGAATTCTGGCGAAAGTATTTCGAAATCTGGATTTTCACGACTCAAATATGTTGGTAGCCAAATAACTTCATTGGTATTTTCAAAGATTTCTGGTGTATATTCATCTTGAACTTCAATTTGTCGAATATTTTGATGTGGTTGATAAATTAACGATACTCCAGAAAATCCTTGCTTTTCAGCTATTTCTTTTGCCATTTGAAGCGTTGATTGAATTTCCTTTGGGTGATGGCCATAATCAGAATAAACGTTGTTTGTTATTTTTTCGAAACGGCGATTTGTGCCAGGGAAATTATTTAGTGCTGAAATTGCTTTTTCATAAAAATCTTTTGGAGCTTTAAGATTTTGGGTTTCAACTAAATAATCAATAGTTTCAAGAACTAGACTAGCATTTTTTCGATTGTGAATTCCAGGAAGATTAATATTATCTTCTGGCTGAGATAAAATTACCTTGTTCTTTAGATTTTCGAAAATTTCTGGATGTTGATCTTTCCAAGAAATAATAAAATCGCTTTGCGATCCAAATTCTGCAAAAGCTTCAAAATAATCTTTCTCAGTTTTATAAATATCAGTGTGATCGTGGTCAATTGAAGTGATTAAGCTAACTGATGGCGTAAAATGCAAGAAGTTTCGGTCAAATTCATCAGCTTCATAGACAAAATATTCACTTTCTGGGTCGAAGAAACCACTAGAACCAAAGGATATCGTTGTGCCAATCGACCAACTTATTGGAATTCCTAATTGCTGAAAAGCCCAAATCGCCATTCCTGTGGTTGTGGTTTTACCGTGAGTACCGGAAATTGCTATAAGTTTGAGTTTTTTTGAATTGATAATCTCGTTCAAAAGTTCGTCACGTTTGCTGATTTTTATTCCTAATTTTTTCGCCATTAAAAGTTCGGGATGATTTTTAGGTAGGGCTGCAGTATAAACAAACCAATCGACGCCGTTTTCAATGAATTTTTGCTTTAAAAAATCTCCATCTTGTTTGCCGATTTCAATTTCGATATCTTTTTTTGAAAGCTCCTCAATCATTAAACTTGAATTTTGGTCGCTACCAAAAACACCATAGCCAGCGCTGTGGGCGATACTTGCAAGAGCTCCAATTCCAACGCCGCCAATTCCAGAAAAATAAATATTCATTCTTTAATTTTATCACTTATTAATTTAAAAATAAATATTTTAAACATTATTAAGTACATTAAAATATGATAAAATAT
>CAUUHI010000035.1:0-6111 GCA_963544935.1 uncultured Saccharimonas sp. (SeqCode)
GAATGGCTTAAAGTTTTTGGTTCGCCAGAGATTTGCGTTGTCTCAAGCTCTTCTAAAAGTTTTGAGGTTGAACAAGTGATTAAAAAATGTGAAGAGCTTGGCGTTGAAATTGTTGAGCTTGAGTCGAATATTTATACCAAAATTAGCCCTGTAATTGAAGGCGTTGGAATACTTTTTGTTGTAAAAATATCGACTTTTCAAGATATTGACTTTCGAAAAGATACGATTTTTCTTGAAAAGATTCAAGATCCGGGTAATCTTGGCACGATTTTGCGTAGTGCAGTCGGTTTTGGCGTTGAACAAATTATTTGCTCGAAAGGGACTGTTTCGGCTTGGTCTCCAAAGGTGTTACGATCTGGAATGGGGGCGCATTTTAAACTAAAAATTTTCGAAAACCAAGATTTAAATTTAATAATTAATAAAATGCAAGTTCCAGTTTTTGCTACAAGTTTGAGAGCGAAAAAATCAATTTACGACGAGGATTTTACAACAAAAACGGCTTGGATTTTTGGTAACGAAGGTTCTGGCGTTTCTAGTGAGCTACTTTCGAAAATTGAAAATCAAGTAATGATTCCGCAGGTTGGCGAAATTGAAAGCTTAAATGTAGCAATGGCCGCTACGGTCTGTTTGGCAGAACAATCTAGACAAAGGTTGAAGCATGAGCATCTTGGCGAAATCTAAATAATATGGTATAATCGAATCATGAAGAAAGTTATCGTAAAGGCAAAAATTAAAAATAAGGTTGATTTTATTAAAAGAATAACGGATACAGGGCATGATTTTGGGCGAGTTGTTTTTCAGAATGATCGCGTGTTTTTACCGCGAGGTTTTCAGCCAAGTAGGAATTTACCAAAGTTGATGATTCGAACAGAGATTATTGATCCAAAACGCAAACCTTGGTATCAGTTGATTCAAAAGCGCCATATTGATGCTGAAAATGTTGATTTAATTCATGAAACGCCAGTTTTAAATTATTCTGAAACAGCACATATTGTTCAACAACTTGGGTTCGAAATGAAAGTTGAGGTGCTTCGAAATCGCCAAAAACTTCAGGTTGAAGATACTACTTTCTTTTTAGATGATGTTGAAGGATTGGGGACTTTCATTAAACTTGAACGAGAAGTGAAAAAAGGTGATAATCCAGATGGAATTCGCCAAGAATTGTGGGATGTTCTAGAAGTTTTGGGAATCGATAGAACTGCAGATTCACCAGAAAACTATACAGCGCAGCTTCTTCGAAAGAAAAAAGCTAAAAAATAACTCAAAAATCACTCGAAAGGGTGATTTTAGTTAAAATTTTTAAATAAGCTTGAACACTTTAAAAAAAGCTGGTATAATAAAAAGTGATGATATTATTAGATCGTGTGACAAAAGTTTATGGCAATTCAAAAACTCCTGCGATTAACAGGGTTAGTCTTCATATTAAGCCAAAAGAGTTTGTTATTTTGGTTGGAACGAGTGGTGCGGGAAAATCTTCACTTTTAAAAATGCTCACTCGTGAAGAAAAGCAAACCAGCGGTAAAATTGTTGTTGGTGGAATTGATTATGACAAATTGCGAGATAAGGATATTCCACTTTTGCGGCGCCGAATTGGTGTGATTTTTCAAGATTTTAAGCTTTTGCCAAATCGAACCGTTTTTGAAAATGTAGCTTTTGCGCTTGAAATTGCCGGAATGACTAATCATGAGATTAAAGCGACTGTTCCAAAAGTTATTAAACTTGTTGGTCTTGAAGGAAAAGAGGGAAATTTTCCGCATCAGTTAAGTGGTGGTGAAAGGCAACGTGTGGCGATCGCCCGCGCAATTGCTCGCCAACCAAAAATTCTAATTGCGGATGAGCCAACAGGGAATCTTGACCCAAAGCATAGTTGGGATATTATTAGATTGCTTGAAAAAATTAATAACTACGGAACAACGGTAGTTTTAACTACACACAATGTTGAAATTGTAAATAAACTTAAACGGCGTGTAATTACCTTAAACGGTGGAAAAATTACTCACGACCAATCGCAAGGGGAGTATAGACAATAATGAGAGAGGAAAACTTAAAACATCATAAAATTAAAGGCTCTCAAGTGCAGCAAGGTAGAAAAAAACAAAATTCAAAAGTTATTATGCAACAGAAACAGCGCCGTCGCAAAACTTTAACTCTTTGGCGAATTACAAAATATGGTGCAAATAGCTTTGTTCGAAATGCTTGGCTTTCGGTTGCTGCAACTGCTGTGATGACTGTTACTCTGGTGATTATTTTCGGATCGCTTCTTGCGCGTTCAATTTTGATGGACACGGTTGATGACATTAAAAATAAAGTCGATATGTCTATCTATCTTAAAAAAGGTGTTTCAAATTCCGATATTTTAAAAATGCAAAAATCAATTAAAGATTTACCTTCAGTTACAGATATAACATACACTTCACCGCAAGAGGCGCGTGATAGATTTGCTCGAAAAAATTCGGCTGATGCGGATATTCGAAAAGCCTTAATTGAATCGAATAATGAATTTTTTGGAATTTTTAATGTTAAACTTGTGGATATTTCTAATTCAACAGAGTTAAAAAATCTTGTTGAAAATAATAAGTTGATTAAATCGAATCTCGATCCAGATCATCCACCAACATATGCAAGTGATCGAAACGAGATTATTAAAAATATCTCAAATACAATTAATTTTGCTGAAAAAGTTGGAATTTTGGCTGGTTCAATTTTTGTAATCATTGCTAGTTTAATTATTTTTAACACAATTCGAATGGCCATTTTTAACCGTAGAGAAGAGATTTATATGATGAAATTGATTGGTGCAAATAAAAGTTTTATTGCTGGACCATTTTTGGTTGAAGCAGTGATTTGTGGAACAATTGCAGCAATTTTAGCCTCAATAATTGGCTATACTATAATTTTTCTTTCGAAATCTCGGCTCGAGGCTTATGGAATTATCATTTCGCCTGTAATTTCATTCTTGCAAGTTTATGGATTTTTGGTTGTTCTGGGGTTAATATTTATCGGTTCATTTATTGGTGTTGTTTCAGCATTTACGGCAACAAGAAAATATCTAAAAATATAGGAAGGGACTTGTTTTTGAAAAAAGATTGTGGTATAATCTATTTAAGAATAAAGTTAAAATAAAAAGAAAAACAACTATGAAAAAGATTAAGAAGAAGAATTTAGTTATAAATGGCGCAATTTCTCTTGGAGTTGTTGTTGCTGGTGTTATTGCGGCTTTGCCAAAAAGTGCTGAAGCTGAGAAGAGTGTTGAACAACTCGATAAAGAAATTAAAGCACTGGAATCTCAAATTAGCGGTGCGGAATCTCGTGCGAGTGATCTTAGAAATAAAGCGCAAACACTTCAAAATGAGCTTAGTGGTATTGAAAATGAAAAAGCTACAATTCAATCGCAAATTGCAATATATCAAAAACAATACGAAAAGTTGCAGCTTGAAATTAAAAATAACGAAGAAAGTATCGAGCGAAACCGAAATGCATTGGGTTCTATTTTGGCGGCAATGTCACTTGAAGATAATATAACACCAATTGAGCGGATTGCAGGAAGCAACAATCTTTCGAAAGCGCTTGACAATTTTGAATACCAAAGTGCAGTTAAAAGCCAGTTGGTTGAAAAGGTTGATAGTATTAAGCGAGCAAAAGCTGAACTTGAAAAACAGCGAGATGAAGTTAAAGTTGCTTTAACTAACCAGCAGCAAGCTGAATCTGCGCTTCAAGAAAAAATTCGCCAGCAGAATGAATTGATTGCTCAAACTAAAAATGATGAAGCTGAATATACAAAATATGCAAATGAGCGAAATTCACAAAAAGCAGCTCTTCAAAAACAGCAGCAAGATATGATTCAGGCTCAAATTTTGCGAGCAGCTCGAGCAGCCGGTAGCGGGTCGCTTCCACAAGCTATTGCTGGAACAAGTAGTTACCCTTGGAATGACGCAAACTGTTTTGTTGATGCGAATGCGGTAAGCTATGGCGGTGCAGATGGGAATGGAACAGACGGCTATGGTTATGGTTGTCGCCAATGTGTGAGCTATGTTGCGTGGAAGTTACGCGCAACAAAAGGTATTAATGCTGCATATTGGGGTAATGCGAAAGATGTGCCGGCTAGTGCGCGGCGAGCAGGTTTTCGAACTGGAAGCGCTCCAAAAGTTGGATCATTCGGCGTGATGAGCGGCGGTCAATATGGTCACATTGTTTGGGTTGAAGCCGTGAACGGTAATATGGTTACGATTTCGCAATATAATTACTTTGTTAATGGTAGATGGGGTCAATTCTCAACAATGACCGTACCCGCAAGCACTTATGATACATATGTATATTTCGACTAATATTTAGCGAGCCAGTTTATCTGACTCGCTTTTTATTATTTGCTTTAATTTATCTAGAAAAATGAGCTGTTTTTTTGATGGAATGAAAGTATTTTATGCAAAAAAATTCAGAAAAGATATAATTTTAATAAAAATGCAAATATTTCTAAGTGTAATCATATAATTCTACTATTGCAATTGTTAAGTAACTAAGTTATAATGTGAAAAGCTGTTCATAATAATATAAACCATGTTTATGAACAAGCACATATAGAAGACAGTCAGTCAATATTCCAAGAAAATGGTTTTCTAAAAAAACTATTTTTTGCAATTTTTTAGCATACACAGGAAGGACTTTAAAATGCCAGAAGAAACAAATACTATAACTCTTGCTGAATTTAATGGAAGATTAATAGAAGATAATAGGGAATTAATACGAATAATAGGTAATGCCCTTTATCCGGCAATTGAACAACTGAAATTTTACCAAGAAGCGCGGAAAGAAATTAGAAGTATGAAATTAGAAAGAAGAACTTCATATGAGCTCAAAGTCCAAGAAAAGGCAATCGCCTGGGAGAAAAATTTGTTAAGTAGGAATCGCTAACTTCTCAGACTCACAAAATTGTGGGTCTTTTATTTTGTCTAAAATAGAATGCTGAATATTAAACTTATCTTTCAGAACTTATTTTTTTGTTATGCTTGTGCTTTTGTGATATAATGGAAATTATGGATAGAGGTAAAAAGGTTGAACGCTCGACGCTGGTTTTGGTTTCAGTTTTTATGCTGGTTTTAGGCTTTGCGGGTGGCTCAAGAATAGATGATATTAGAAATTTAATTGCGCCAGTTTTTGGGCTGAAAAAGGTTGAAAGAATAGATTTTTCGAATGTCGAAAAAACTTATCAAGCTTTAGCTTCAAATTTTGATGGTGAAATTGATAAGCAAAAAATTATCGATGGTGCTTCGAAAGGTTTAGTTGAAGCGGTGGGAGATAAATATACAGAGTATATGACTTCTAAAGAGGCCGAAGAATTCAATAAAAGCTTAAGTGGTGACGTTGGAACGGGAATCGGTGTTGAGCTCGCAAAAGATGGCGATTCTGTTAAAGTTGTGCGAGTTTTAGCTAAAAATCCAGCTGAAAGTGCAGGAATTTTAGCAGGTGATGTGATTTCGAAAGTTAATGGTGAAGATGTTTCGAAAGAAAATACTTCTGAAATTAGCAAAAAAATTCGTGGAGATGCTGGAACAACTGTTAAGATTGGTGTAGTTCGTGGCAATGAAAAGAAAGAATTCTCAGTAACGCGTGCAAAAATTGAAAATCCAAGCGTAGAACTCTCGAAAAAAGATGGTGTTGCAACACTTTCAATCTATCGATTTGATAGTGAAACTGGTGTTTTGGCGAAAAAATATGCCGAAGAAATTAAAAATGAGGGAATTTCGAAAGTTATTTTAGACTTGCGTGGAAACGGCGGCGGATATGTTCAAGCTGCAAAAACTGTTGCAAGCTTATGGCTTGAAAAAAATGCTTTGATCGTTAGTGAAAAAACTGGTTCAAAAACGGTTGAGGAGATTCGAGCGACTGGCGACAATCCTTTGAAAGGTGTTAAAACTGTAATTTTGCTTGACGGCTCCTCAGCTAGTGCGAGCGAAATCGTTGCGGGCGCTTTAAAAGAACATAAAGCTGCTCAAATTGTTGGTGAAAAATCTTACGGCAAGGGGAGCGTTCAGACTACTATTGATATTCCAAATGGAGCTTTATTGAAAGTTACGATTGCGAAATGGTTTACGCCAAGTGGGAAAAATATTTCGA
>CAUUHI010000036.1:0-6091 GCA_963544935.1 uncultured Saccharimonas sp. (SeqCode)
AACTTTAATCAAATTTTTAGCTTATGCAAATATCTTTCATATGCCTGTTAAAGAAGGCCGAAAAACTTTCGAAAAAATCGAAAAAAAATGGCCATTAATTCAAAAAGATCACTCTTATATTGGAAATAAATTTAATTATTTGAGCGGGATCTATAGCAGTTCTCACGCTTCACGAACCGACAGCGGGCAAATTACAGATAGATCTGCGATAATTGCTGAGTTTTCTTACCTCTAAGCCAACAAAACAAGCCCGAAATAATCGGGCTTTTTTCTTTTTCAAATTTTATTCCGCGAATTGCGAATTGTATAGTTTAGTATAAGCACCATTTTTCGCAAGCAATTCTTTATGAGCTCCGTGCTCAACACGATTTCCGTGCTCTAGACCTAGACTCAAATCGGCATGTCGAATCGTGGAAAGGCGGTGTGCAATCACAAAACTCGTACGGCCGTGAGTTAAATTATCCATCGCAGATTGAATGGCTGCTTCCGTTCGCGTATCAACAGAACTGGTTGCTTCATCAAGAATCAACATTGGCGAATCTGCCAAAATTGCACGCGCAATTGTGAGAAGCTGTTTTTCGCCAGCCGAGATATTATCAATGTCTTCAGAAATTACCGTATCATAACCTTTTGGTAAAGTTCGAATAAAGTGGTCAGCGTGAGCGGCTTTTGCGGCTTCAATAATTTCTTCACGAGTTGCATCAGGTTTTCCATAAGCTAAGTTTTCAGCAATCGTACCATTAAAAAGCCACGTATCTTGAAGAACCATTCCAAAAAGGGAACGAACGTCATGCCGCGACATTTTTGAAGTATCAATTCCGTCAATTGTAATTTTTCCACTATCAATATCATAAAATCGCATCAAAAGATTCACAAGTGTAGTTTTTCCAGCTCCAGTTGGGCCAACAATTGCCACATTTGAGCGTGGTGCAATTTTTGTGCTGAAATTCGTAATAATTGGCTTATTTTTTGAATATGAAAAATTAACTTTCGAAAACTCGACAGATCCTTTAATTTCTTTCGGTAAAGTTTTTGAAATCTCAATAAAAGTCTCTTCTTCAGCATCAAGAAAGCCAAAAATTCGCTCACAGGCTGCAACCGTTGTTTGAACGCTTGTCATCGCATTAGCAATACTCGAAATTGGCTGCGTAAATCGGCTCATATATTGCATAAAAGCAGTAATCTCGCCAATTGTCATCTGACCATTTAATGCACGAACGCTACCAATCACCACAACAGTTAAAGTTGAAAGATTATTAATGAAACCCATGATTGGGTAGAGAAGTCCACCAAAAAACTGAGACTTCCAAGATGAAACATACATTTTATTATTGATTTTTTCGAAATTTTCAACCGATGATTTTTCGCCATTATAAACCTTAATAACTTCGTGTGAAGAAAGCATCTCCTCGGTATGAGCAGTTAAACTCGATGTAAATTTTTGCAAATCCGTAAAATAAACTTGACTAAACTTCGAAATAATCATAATAATTCCAACCGAAATTATTCCAGTTGCAAGAGCAATTAGACTCATTTGCCAGCTAATCGAAATCATCATAATGGTCACACCAACAATCGTAATTATTGAATACGAAAGCTGATTTAAGCTCTCGCTCAAACTGTTGCTGAGCGTCTCAATGTCGTTCGTAATAATTGAAACTGTATCACCAGTTTTATGCTTATCGAAATACGCAAGCGGCAAGCGAGCAATCTTTTTCGAAGATTCATCACGCAATTTAAAAACAATTTTTTGCACCATTTGCCCCATAATCCAGTTTTGAGCATAGCCAAAAATTCCCGAACTAACATAAATTGCGGTCAGCAAAAAGCCAAATTTAGCTATTTTCGAAAAATCAGGATTAAAATGAACAGCACCGGCACGAATTTCGAAATTTTTAGTAATTAGATTAATCATCTCACCCACAATTTGTGGCCCAATAATTGCTGAAATTGAGCTTAAAATTGCCACAATTGTAAAAAATACAACAGAAATTTTAAAAGGCGCAAAATATCGCAAAAGTCGCCAAATTGTTTTTAGCGAAAGTTTGTTTTTTTGATTTTTCGCCATTATTTTTCTCCTTTCTTAGATTTTTTCGCGACCACTTTTCTTAAACTTTTTTTAGCTATCTTTTTCGAAACTGAAACTGCTTTTTTAGTATTTTTTTGATTTTTCGAAATAGTTTTTTGCTTTTCAAAATCCTTAATTTGCGTTTCAATTTCTTCATCAGAAAGCTGCGAAGATGCAATCTCGCGGTAAATTTCATTATTTTTAAGAAGTTCACCATGAATACCAATTCCAACAATCTTTCCACCGTCTAAAACAATAATTTTATCGGCTTGCATAATCGAAGTTACTCGTTGAGCGACAATAAACTTGGTTTGCGATTTAGTTTTTATAGCAAGTTCGGCACGAAGCTTAGCGTCGGTTTTATAATCAAGCGCAGAAAAGCTATCATCGAAAATTAAAATTGGAGCTTTTGAGGCGATCGCCCGAGCAATTGAAAGTCGTTGTTTTTGACCACCAGAGAAATTTTTGCCACCTTGCGAAACTTTCTCATTTAAATCTTCAGGCAATTTCTGCACAAAATCCCAAGCTTGAGCGATTTTTAGAGCTTCAATAATTTCTTCATCACTTAGGTTTTTCGAAGAACCATAATTAATATTTTCACGGATATTCCCAGAAAAAAGGTTTGCTTTTTGTGGAACATAGCCAATCAAATCGTGAAGTTCGCTTTGCTTTAAGTCGCGAATATCCACTCCGCCTAGTTTAATTTCGCCTTTCGAAACATCATAAAATCGTGGGATTAATTTTGCAATAGTAGATTTTCCTGAACCAGTTCCACCAATTACAGCAATAGTTTCACCTTGTTTTACTGAAAAATCAATATTCTCAAGAACAGCTTCTTCAGAATCTGGATACGCAAAACTAACATTTTCGAAAGTTAAATCGAAAGTTTTTGGCAATTTTTGCGTTTTAGTTTTATCTTTCACTGAAATTTCTTCATCAAGAATTTCACTCAAACGTTTAATCGCAACATTCATTCGTGGAACTGACATAAAAATCATCGAAAGCATAATGAAAGCAAAAGTAACTTGCGCAAGATATTGAGTAAGGGAAGCTACATCACCAATTGAAATTTCACCAGATTTTACAAAATATGAACCAATCCAAGCAATTGCTACAAGGCCAAGCCCAGAAACCATTGTCATATATGGCGAAAATAGCCCAAAAATTCTTTCAAAAAAGATATTCATTTTGAGCATTTCATTATTGATTTCGTCGAATTTTTCTTCTTCGACTTTTTCTTTTCTATAGGCTCTAATTACACGCAAACCAGTAATTGTTTGGCGAGTCTGCATATTTAATTTATCTAGTTTCGTTTGAAAAATCTTTAGTTTAGGAACAGCAAAAACATCAATAATTGTAGCAAAAACAATGATAGAAAAAATCGTCACAACCATAATCCAGCTCATTGATCCAGAAATGGCTAAAGTATTAATGATCGCACCAACACCAACAATTGGGGCGTAAATTCCCATTCGCATAATCATTGTGAAAGTTTGTTGGAATTGCCGTGCGTCGTTCGTAATTCGTGTTGTAAGGCTTGAAACCGAGAATTTACCAAACTCGTTCATCGAAAAGTTTTCAATCTTTTCGAAAGTTGCATGGCGAATATCGCGCGCCATCGCCCCAGCTGAACGGCTCGCGAAGAAAATTCCTGCCAGCATTAAAGCGCCACTCAAAAGAGAAAGCCCAATCATATGAAAGCCGTTCGAATAAATAGCTTCCATATTTTTCATGGCTACTCCTTCAGTAATAATTTTTGCGGTATATTGCGGCAAATCAAGATTAATTTTTGCCGAAAGAACCGTAAAAATAAGCATAAGAGTTAAACTTAGCCAATATTTTTTAGCAAATTTAAAAATAAATTTTAGCATAATTCCTTTCGTTTTATAAGTTTATAATTTTTAAGCGATTTTAATATTCTAGCATATTTTTTCGAAAATTAAAAGAGCCGTGGGCGGCGGCTCGAATGTAGATACCATGTTTAAGGAGTGTATGAAGTTTTTCATGTCGTTGCCCGGCTTTCTCCTTTCTAAAAAAATGCGGGGACGTGAGGAAGTACTTATTTATCTTCGACTACGCCGGTTCTGTTACAGACTTTACATGGGAATTGAGGTGAACCCACAAATCCTGGAACTTTATCCCAACCATCGCCCCCACAGTTTGGGCATTTTTTTGTTGGTACATACGGTTTAGGGAAAACCATATTTTTCTCCTTTTAGAAAGTTTCGAAGCTCATAGTCGTTTCCGCGACCCTTGGATTTAAGCTTCGAAAAAATTATACTATATTTCTGTGTTTTAGTCAAGCGTGCTATTATTTCGAAAAATATATTGACTTTAGTTTTTATATAAGATAATATTTATAATCGCGATAGGAAAAATTCAGTAACAATTAAATTAGATATAAACCCTGCGAAACTTAGGAGAAATATTATGGAATTTAAAATTAGATTTTATTCATTTTTTGCCTTTTTAACCAATCGAAGAAAGCATTTATGGCTGAGCTTTTACCCAAAAATTAGCAACAAAATTTGGCTCGCGATTTTTAAATTATTCTTTTCAAAAAATATAATCATAATCTTAAAAGAAAATAAAGCTAAAACTAAAGTTAGAACTGATATTTTCTTGTTTCGAAACCCTAAAAATGCCGAAAAATTCAAGCAGGCACAAAAAATGTCTTGGAAAGAAAACGAAGACGAAAAAAATCGACTGTATGGTGAAGCTCTTGAATATCCAGAATTTGCGATTTTAGATTTTTCAGAATTATTAAAAGAGCGCAAAAAAGATAATGGCGGAAAAACTGAAGTTGGTGATAGGTTAAGTTTTAGCTGTATTGAGTATGGATATGAAGGTTTTGTTTTTAAACCAGAAAATCTTTCGAAAATTATAGATTGGTATAAAGAGCAAAAGCTACCACAGAGAAATGTTAAAATTGAAATATTTAATCACCGAATTAAAAAATGGCAAAGCCTTTCGAAGAACGAAATTGAGGAAATTTTGAAATCAAAAAATCCATTAAAAATTTCTGAAAAAATAGCAAAAAATAGAGAATAATTTTTTGTTAACTTTTTAAAAATGTGTTATACTATTAAAGATGAACGAGGAAATTATTTATCTTGACCATGCCGCCACAACACCAGTAAGTGAAAAAGTTTTGGCTGCGATGTTGCCATATTTTAGTGAAAAATTTTATAATCCAAGTGCGCCTTATGTTCAAGCTTTGGAGGTTCGAAGAGATTATGAAGACGCAAAACATCAAATTGCTCAAAATATTGGCGCAAAAAGTGATGAGATTGTGATTACAGCTGGAGCAACTGAAAGTATCAATTTAGCTTTTTCAGCAGCTTCAAAAGATGCAGGAGATGAAATTCTTGTGGGCGAATTTGAACACCACGCGGTTTTGAATTCAGCCAAAAAATACGGTATCCAAAAACTTGTAAAAATTAAAAAAGATAGCATAATTGACCTTGAAGATTTGCGTGCAAAAATTTCACCAAAAACGAAGATTGTTTCAGTTATGCTTGCGAACAATGAAACTGGCGTAATTCAGCCAATTTCGAAAATTGCTGAAATTGTACGAGAAGAACGAATGCGACGGCTTTCAAATGGTGAAAAGATGCCGATTTATCTCCATTCTGATGCTAGCCAAGGTGTTGGCCAACTAGATATCTCAGTTGCAAGACTTGGCGTGGATATGCTAACTTTAAACGCCGGCAAGATTTATGGGCCAAAACAAACTGGTCTTTTATGGGCCAATCGCGAAATTCAATTTAACGCACAGGTTGTTGGTGGTGGCCAAGAACGAAATTTACGGAGCGGAACTGAAAATGTGCCAAGTGTAATTGGTTTTGCAAAAGCTATTCAATTAGCAGAAAAGCATCGCAAAAAAGAGAATGAACGCCTTCGAAAATTAAAGGAATTATTCAAAAAAACTTTAAGCAAAAACTTTTCGAATGAAGAAATGATTTTTCTTGGAAATCTAAAAAAACAGCTTGCAAGCCATATTTCAGTATCTTTTCCTGGAAT